>NZ_JAFOIN010000111.1:0-3850 GCF_017421385.1 Ruthenibacterium sp.
AGGCCGCCGCGCCGGGCGCCGAGGACAAGGAGCCCGTGGCCGTGCGCGCCAAGCGCATCATCGACGAAAATTTTGCAGACCCGATGATGGGCCTTTATCTCGTCTCCGAGCAGCTCAACGTCAGCAACTCCTATCTGTCCACCACGTTCAAGGCCACCTACGGCGTCAGCATCATCCAGTACATCAACCGCCTGCGGGTGGACCAGGCCAAGAGCCTGATCCTGAACACCGATATGAACATCAAGGACATCGCTCAGACCGTGGGCTTTTCCAGCGACATCAACTTCATCCGGGTGTTCAAAAAGCTGGAGAACCGCACGCCCACCACGCTCCGGCGGGAAAGCCGCCCCTGACCCCCGCCAAAGCAGCGGCCGCGGCGCTGTTTTGCCGGCGCGGCCGGGCGCCCGCCCGTCCTTTTAAGCCTGCGGGCAAAAACGGCCCCGCCCGGCCGTTTTTGCCGCTTTGCTCGGCAAGCCCGAAAAAAGCCTCATGCAGTTCATCTGCATGAGGCTTTTTGTGCCCTGCGGGAATTATTTTTCCCGCAGCTTTTCCTCCAGCGCGCGCAGCTTTGCCATCTCCTCCGGGATGCCGATGTGCTGCGGGCACACCCGGGCGCACTTGCCGCAGGCGCGGCAGGCGGCCGGGCGGGCGGCGGTGGGGATATCCCCGCTCTCTTTCAAAAAGCGGCCGGTGCTTTTCGCCGCGGCGCAGCGGTTGTACGCTTTGAACAGGCCGGGAATGTCCACACCGAACGGACAGGGCATGCAGTACCGGCAGCCCGTGCAGGGGATGCGCTGGGCCCGCTTGTCGATGCGCACGGCCCGGGTGAGCGCGTTCTGCTCGGACTTTGTCAGCGGCTGGAAGGGCGACATCGCGGCAAGGTTGTCCGCAAGCTGTTCCTCGCTGCTCATGCCCGAAAGCACCACCAGCACGCCCGGCAGGCTGGCCGCGAAGCGGATGGCCCAGGACGCAATGCTGCGGCCGGGCGCCTTCGCCTTCAGCACCGCCTCGGCCTCCGGGCACAGGGAAGCCAGCGCGCCGCCGCGCACAGGCTCCATCACGATGCACGGCAGGCCGTATTCCTGCAATATTTCGTACTGCTCCCGGGCGCGCTGCACGGTCCAGTCCAGATAATTCAGCTGCAGCTGGGCAAAATCCCACGGGTAGGCGGCGCATATCGCGCGCAGCACGGCGGGCTTGTCGTGGAACGAGAAGCCCAGGCGGCGGATCTTCCCCTCGGCCTTTTTCCGCGCCAGAAATTCAAACGCGCCGATGCGCCGGATCTTCTCGAACCGTTCGGCGTCCACCGCGTGGCACAGGTAAAAATCAAAATAGTCCACACGGCAGTTGGCCAGCTGCTCGTTGAACACCTGCTCCATATCCTCCTGCGTTTCCAGCTTCCACAGCGGCATCTTCGTTGCCAGGTAAAACGATTCCCGCGGATATTTTTCCAGCGCCGCGCCGATGAATTTTTCCGCGCCGCCGCCGTGGTACGGATACGCCACGTCAAAATAGGTAATGCCCCCGCGCACGGCCTCGTCCACCAGCGCCCCGGCGCGCGCGCAGTCGATGGCGGTGCCGCCCGGCTCCAGCGTGGGCAGGCGCATACAGCCAAGCCCCAGCAGCGAAGGGCGGCAGTCCGTATCCCTGTAAGAACGGTATTCCATAACGATTCCCCTTTTCCGTTTCCCACGGGCGCGCCGCGCCCGTGCAGTATTCCTGCTTTCAGTATAAGGGCGCAGCGGAAAAAATGCAATGCGGGACTTTTCTTCTCCCGATTCCCCTTTGGACGGATGGCTTCAGCTTCGTCCATTTCACGATGCATTGAATAAAGCGGGAAAATAGGATATATAGGTAAATAAAAAGAAAAGTTGGTAGCTGCAGGAGGCATACGATGGCATTGGAAAAAGTTTATGATTATTTCCATAATTATGATAAGCAGACTTATCAGGTTGTAGCTTGTATGGGAAATGAGCCGTCGGAGCACGATATAAAGAAATTTGAACATCAGTATGGGATAAATCTTCCTGCTGATTTTAGAGAGTTCACTATGTCCCCATTAGGCGGACTTTATATGGAGGTTCGGGAAGAAATATGGCCACGGGCGAAACAGTATGACATAGGCCCATTTTGGTCGTTCTGCCGAGGAATTATAGTCTATGGAATTGCCAATGGAATACCCGATTTTTTGGATATTCGTGAGAAAACGAAAGAACTGCACGATGAAGGGTTTACTGGTTTTATCCCGTTCTTGTCCATTATAGGGAATGGTGATGAAATATTTTGTTTTGACAAGGATAATAACATAGTCCTTCTGGACTGCTATACAACAGGAGAAGCTGCACCGGTTGAAGGGGCTTTTTCAGATTGTTTGATGAAACAAATTGCGGAGTTGGAAGAACGGAAAAACAAGAAAATCCGGGGAGAGGATAAAAATAACTAATTCCGGTTTGCCGGGCTTGCCGTCCATGAATCTGCCCCTCCGTCAATTTCGGCAAAGGGAGGTTATTTATAGCCTAAACCTGTTCAAAAGGCAAAAGGGGGGCTTTTCTTGTTCACAAATCCCGGCTATAATGGGATATGTTGTAATTTGCGGCCCTGTGCGGCCGCGCAAAAAATCAATGAGGTGAAAAACATGTTTTTATCGGTGATCCTCACCATCGCGGCCGCGTATATGGCCCTGCAATGCGGCCTGACGGCCTTTTCCGTTCCCTTTGCGTCCTGGACATGGCTTTCCTGGCTGTATCTGGCCATGGCCGCCGTGATGATCGGCGTCTGCGTGGTCAGCGCGCGCCGCGCCGTGCGCGCCTACAAAAAGCAGGCCGAAAAAATCAAGGAAGAACAGGCCCGGGAGCTGGAAAAGCTGCACGCCAAACGGCGGGCGCTGTATCTGGACGAGGACATCGACATTGAGGCCGAGGCCGCGAAGGCCGAATCCGCGCGCCTGGCCGCCCAGGCGGAGGAGGCCGCAGGGGCAGACGCGCCGGACGGCGGCGCGGACGACGGGGAAAGCGGCGAAGCCGCCGAAGAGGAGGACGGCGGCGACGATTGACCCGCGCCGCGCCCGGCAAAGGGACGCGCTTTCCGGAAGAAATTGCCTTGCGTATCCCGCGCCCCCCTGCGCACAATAACAGCACGGGGGTGTTTAAAATGCAAAACCAAACCAACAAGGAAAGCCAAAACCGGCACGGGCAGCCCAGCGCCCACGGCAAGCAGCACAAGGCCCACGGCCATGTGGAGCAGGCCCGAAGGGACGGCCAAACTGCCACCAGCGAAAACGTGTATGAAAACCTTGCAGAAAACGCCTGGTTTCCCGCTTTGTACGCGGACGAGGTTTTGATGGACGATTTCGGCCCGGATTTTCCGGAAGTGTGACCTGCACAAAAAGTTTATCCGGCACAGATAAAGCAGCCCGGGAAGCGCCGCTCAACGCGGCGGCTTCCCGGGCTGCTGTTCTATCTCCTGTTCTAGCTCCTGCGGAAAAGCGTCCATCCATGTCTGAAGCCCGTTTATAAACCGTGAAAGATGGTATCCGTCGCACACCGCATGGTGTACCTGCACAGCCAGCGGCAGGTGTGCCCTTCCCGGTTTCGTGGACAGTAAAAATGAAGAAAAAACAGAAAGAAACGCAGGATATCTTGTCGTATCACACTCAGGCGGCGGGATGCTCAGACAAGGCACGCGCAAAGGCATCCGGAGGACGCCAGCCAATACAGGAATGCGGGCGCACTGGGTTGTAAAAGGTCTCGATATAAGCGAAGACGTCTGCCATGGCATGTGCCCTTGAGGCGAAATGGCGCAGATGGACGCACTCGCACTTGAGGCAGCTGAAGAAGTTTTCGGCCACGGC
>NZ_JAFOIN010000112.1:0-7108 GCF_017421385.1 Ruthenibacterium sp.
CTATTGGCTGGCGTCCTCCGGATGCCTTTGCGCGTGCCTTGTCTGAGCATCCCGCCGCCTGAGTGTGATACGACAAGATATCCTGCGTTTCTTTCTGTTTTTTCTTCATTTTTACTGTCCACGAAACCGGGAAGGGCACACGTAGCTCTCTGATATAGCGCCTGCGATAAACCTTTGATGTACAGTTCATAACGCACATCGGTCTATGTGCAAATTAAAACGGCACTGTGATCCTGCAAAAACTCCAGGACGCGCAGCGCCGTACTGTATTCATGGCTCAGCCGGCCAACATCTTCTACCAGAATGCCATTGGCGATTCCCTGCCGCACCGCTCTCTGCACCTCCCGCAATCCCATTCGGGCCAGCGTTCTGCCGGTGCTCATGTCCTGCGACGTTCCCACAACAGTCCAATGGTTGCGTTCCGCATCGGCCAGCAGCCCCTGCATCTGACGGATCAACACACCCGGGCGTGGAGAACTGCTGCGGGCATATGCCCAAAGTTTTAAATCATGCTTATTTATCCCATTCTGTTGCTCCATTGCCAACACCCCGTATATGTAATGTAAGGAAGGGTTTCTCACTGCCGAAAATATTCCGGCATCTTCCGTTCCCGGATGAACCGGGCCACATCCTCTAATCGGTCCGATAACCGGCACTCTGGCAGAGCTTCCAGCACAGCCGCATGATACCGCTGGCCCTCGGCTGCCCGCCTGTCTAAAACCGCCACGACACAGGTATCCGTTTCCGTCCGGATCGCCCGGCCAAATCCCTGCCGCAGCTTGCTCTGCATGTCCGGCAGCACTACTGCATGGATATATTCCCGCAGGCCGGGATACTGCTTCCGCTCCGCTTCACTGACCGGGTCCGGTACAGGGAACGGCAGGCGCGCGATCACCAGCAGCGACACCATATCTCCGGGGAAATCCATCCCTTCCCAACAAGGCCCCGCTGCAAACAGTACTGCATTGGAAAGGCTCTTGAACAGCCGGACAGCCTGATGTCCGTTCCGCCACGCCTCCAGCAATGGAAACGGCAGACGGTTCTGCAAATGCGTATGTACTTCTCCCATCAATCTGTACGAGGTGAACAATACCAGCGCATGACCATGCGTGGCTATGATCAATTCTTCAATGCGCCGGGCTAGGTGCTCCGCTTCTGCCCCGCTTCCGCTGTTCGGCATATCTTTCGGAATGTACAGCAGGCAATTCCGTTCATAATCAAACGGCGACAACGCTACAAAATTTTTTGTCCGGCCACACTGTTCCAGCCCCAGCATCTGTTCGGCCCGCATAAAGTTCCCGCCTGTCGCAAGCGTACCGGAGGTAAGGATCGCCGGTCTGCCGGACGCCCACAGCGCCCGCGCAAGCTGCATGGGAGTTTCCCGGCTGGCCGCGCAGAGCGCCGACGTACCGGAATGGCTGTGTTGAATGTACAGAACATAACGAGGGTTCTGGTTTCGGAACAGTTCAAGTGTATCTCCCATTCCTTCCAGCCGGTGGAGCAGCCAGCCCGGCAGATGCGGAGCAAGCTGAACGGCTGTTTGCCGCAGGCAGGCAATGGCAGTGTCCAGCGCACGGGCGCGCTCCGGAGTGAGCTCAAATACAACACTCGTTTCTTCCTGCTGATGCTCCGGGCGCGAAAGGCTTGCCATAAGCACCGCCTGCTTTTCAGCCAGCCGTTCTGATATGGAAACAAAGCGCTCTCTTCTCAGCGCTTCGCATACCCCGCGTATATCCTCCCACGATACGCTCCGGCTGTACATCTGGCGTGCCGCCTCCGGCAGCTTATGCGCTTCGTCCACCACCAAAACATGGTGTTCCTTTAAAAGAGGCCGCAGTTCCTGCTGACGGTGTACTGCATCAGCCAGCAGATAATTGTGGTTGCAGATTTGAATCACAACTTCCGCACTGCGCGACTCTCTCAGATATTGCTGATACCGGCAAAAGTCCCGCATAGTACAGTTCCGCGGGCACATGGGCGGCACGCATACATGGCGGCGGTCAAAGCCCGAAAGGTCCGGTGCCGCGTCCAAGTCATATGTTTTTTCCAAATTCCGAAGCGAAGCCGCCTGCCGTTTGCTGACATTTGTTTTTATGCACACCTGCGCCATGCGTTCCGCAAGTCTTGCTTCGCATACGAACCGCTCTTTTCCTTTTCGTATTACTGCACAGATCGGGTGGTTCAGTATCCCCGCCTGCAAAAGCACACGCGATAAAAATGGGATGTACTCGCTCATGATCGCTCCCTGCAGCGCAATGCTGGATGTGGAGATCACCACTGTGCCCGGAAGATGTACAGGCCGGAACCGCTGCCACAGCAGGCATGCTGCCAGATAAGCGTACGTTTTCCCGATGCCCACGCCTGCATCGCAGAGTACGATTTTCCCTTCGAACAGCGTATCCAGCATTTCATGGCACAGCTCGATCTGCGCTTCCCGTATCATAAGGCCGTGTTCGGGCAGCAGCGCCCGAAAAATGTGTTCCACCATGGCATGTGCCTTTTCAAAAGACGTTTGTTGTTCCATATGGCATTTCTCCAGTCTCATCCGCCGTTGACGGCAAACGGATGCGGCGCAGAACATTCCGCTCTGCGCCGCACCGATCTGACGTCAACGACAGCGTCGTTTTCATCGTCTGATTTGATTTTTGTGCCGTATTTGCAGCTCGCCCCCCGCACACATGGGAACACGGCAGGCGGGTCGATCGCTTACAACCACTCGCTGGCTCCCCAGGGGTCTTACTGATTACAACCCAAGGTCGGCCACCCGGTCTGTTGTGCCGGGCAACAGGCGTATCATTATCCCCCGCTCCATAGTCAAACGCAAAAGAGCCTGCTTGGCCCCTTGTCGGGCAAAATGGATCGCTCGGCGCAGACAGACAACACCGCTGTCCTTCAGAGAGGACAGCAGCATTGCCGTCTGCACGTCTTGGCGCTTTTCCCGATGTCGCTCGTATGGGCGGGAACGTACCTGCCGTGCTGATATGCGGTTGTCAAGCTACAAGTGAACTGCAAGTTTTTCGCCGTTCACTTAGTAGCCCAGGAAAATAGCGCAAATCTTTCCCTGTTACAAAAATTTTTTTATTTTTTTCCTAAGTTTGTATAGGCGCAGATCAACAGCATTGACGGTCGTGTGCATTCTCTCTGCTATCTCTTTACTCGAATAACCGCGCAGCCGCAATACCAGTATTTCAAGTGTAAGCCTGTCAGCCGTACACAGAACTGTGAGCAATCGCTCATTTTCAATCTCATCAAACAATTTCTCTACTGAAAAAACATCCTGTATCTGATTTTCCCGTACACTGTCATTGAGGCATGTCTCATCTTTCCATCGCTGTAAAAATTGCCGCTCCTTATTAAACTGTTGCCAATCGTATGTGTGCAGACGCTGGATCGTGTCCTCATCCACGCCCAGCTCCCTCATCTGCTTTTCTTCTTTCTCTTTCCAATTGAGCCATTCTATTTCTGCCTTTCGATGGTTGTATGCCATCTTTTTCCTCCAATCAATCTGAAATTCAAAAAATTCAGATTGATTGGAGGCGCACGTGCTCGTGGCCTCAACACCTTTAGTGATAGCTGCAATTTACGAATCTGTCCGTTATACAAAAAAAGAAGGCAGCCAAGCACTGCCGTGCATTGGCTGCCTTCAACATTTATGTACTATAAATTGTTGGCTATTCCATTCTTCAATGAAGTTGCGAATCAAATCCGTACGCTGGTTCGCTCTCGAAACGTCGTGATACACTTATGCGCTTCCAAATGACTGTTTTCCTTCAGCGCCTTTACTTCTACCTTTATAGCTTCCTGTGTATACCGTTCAGCTTAACGCCGAATTTTAATCGCTCTGCCTCTGGGAATCTTCTGTCTCTGCTTCTCTACCCCATGCCTCAAACTGCGTAAGAGCGGGAAAAGGAGACGAATCATCCGCCTTAATTAAGCTGTGAAGCGTGAGGCACGTTACTGTGCGCGGGGCAATGGGTATGCTTTGTGGAGCAGCTGTTTTTTCAAAGTGTAGCGTTTCACTGCTGCCGTCTGAAAAATCCACCGTTCCCTTCGTCCACCAGCTATCGTGGGGAAAATCTGCCCGCAGCGTCACACGCAGCTCATCCACAGTAACGGGACGGCCGAAATTCAATGTCCAAGAAGCCTGTGGGTCCCGATTGATGCCCCAGCTCTGATAAGGCCATTCGCCGTGAGAAGCATTTTCACCTATGCCGTCGATGGCATTATAAGCCGCGAATACAGCTTCCCCACGCGTTTCCACATTGGCAATAGCATGGGGGAAAAAGCCGTTATCTCCGTGTTGATCGAACGGATTCAAGGCAAGGTTGCGCCGACAACCCGTTTCATCGGGCCGCGCCAGCCGCGCGCGAACAAGGTGACGGGCACCTGTAAACGCCTTAGGCGAAAATACAATACGGTCCAGTCCGAAAGGGATTTGATAGCTGATTTCCCGCTGAGCGACATATACATACGCGGGCGTGAGTGTATCCTCAAACTGCACAACGCAGAAACAACCCGGCTCACGGCATTCCAGAACAATACGGTCGCCAGAGCGGTACTCACCAGTATATACAAGACTGACACTTTCACCTTCTTTACAGGTCATACAAGTATGTCCCTCAGCATCCAGTATCTTCAATTTGATGCTCTGCATGATGTAAGCCTCCTGATTATATAAGGCAAAGGCACTACTCGGCCTTAACCATGAGTTTACTTGTAAACGGTATGCGCAAGCGATACAGAACAGCGGGCCAAGCAATACGCAAACGTGCGTCTGTGATGGGCAGCGTATCCGTCTCAATAGGGCCGCACGCTCCCTCGAAAAACAATGTACCCAACGCACCTACTCGTATGCGGCAACCGTCAGCCTGGGGTGCTTCACATAGCATCAGGCTGAGAAAAGCGGTTTCGTATTCGCCGGAACATACATCATACAGCGTAAAGCCGGCTTTCTCCAGGCGAACGGTACGTGTGAAACGTTCCAGCCGAGCTTCAGCGGGCCAGGCTGCTGAAAGCTCCATGGAAATTTCAGCATCGTTCCCGGAAAAGGCGGTACGCACGTCTTGTGCGCGAAAGGCCGCGCCAGCCTGCTGCTGAACGCCGCCGAAGGTAGGTAAATTGTGCCACTGGCTCTGCATGGTCCAAATTTCATAGCGCTGGTCGGAAAAGGTCTTTTTCGTATAGGTTTCTACGCCCACGTCAATGAGAAAAGGCTTTCCGTAACGATATAGAATCACGCTGCCTGTATCGTTGTGATTGTGGCTATCTGCATTACAACCTGCCTTAGCCGCGAGGCACCAGCCGCCTCTCCTGACGAAAAACACACCCACACTGGGATAATAGATATCCCCGGACGGCACGGGAGGTGGTGCGTTTGCTGCCCGGTTCATGTCCGATGCGGCACGAGCCTCCAGAAGCTGATACCACAGGTTGATGCGCGCAATATCTCCGTTTTCGTCAGGGCTGGTGAGGCCCGCACGCCAGTCTTGCGCAGCAAATCGTGCCATATCCGGGTTCTCTGTGCGTAGGGCGAACAGATATTCCCGTGCACCGCGCCGTCCGGCAAAGGGGGAGCAATCAGCAAAATTCACATAATAAGGGCCATCCACATGCATACAGTAAATATATGCTGCGATATTTTGTATTTTTTGCTCTCGCCACAGACCTTCAAACGCACTGGGGGCGGCTGTGTACAGCAGCTCCAAACAGCCGAACAGGCACAGACCTGCATGAGTGTAATACTGCGCGCCTTCATTACAGCAGCCGTCGTGTCCATAATCTTTCAGGAAGCAATCCAGGGAGTGCGCGGCCTGTACGATAACGGCATGGCGCATCTGCTGCGAAAAGGGAAGTGCAAATACACACAGCAACACATTCTGGGTGCACCACGGCGTCCAGTTATTCAACGGTTCATCCCCGCCGCCCATCCACCAGAAATGCATGGTGCTGCAAGGCACAAGTATACGGCGTTCCACCTCGAACCTTACACGACGATGCACGGCTTCAGGAAGCATATCTCTCAAAGCTGCACAGGTACAGGCCAACAAAGCACCCGTTTCTGCGGCGAACAAATCCACCACGGGATTCTCCACATCCGGCCAGGAGAGCTGAGGCGCATCCCGTACATAGCCATTGTGTGCCGGGAGCTGCCAGGCGCTTTCCTCACAGATGCCCCAAACGGTATCCAGCACTGCATCCATACAATTCTCCGGCGCGCCGGAAAGTACGCCGCACACCAGATCCGTCAGCCGGCGACGGCGGGAGAAATACAGAGCTTCATATTGCGCACGGTCTCCAGTTTGAGAAAAACGTAGCCAGTCCGCGGCAGTGATTACGCTTAGCCCGGCAGCGCGTGCTGTTGCCGCGCGGATGTGCCAACGGACCCGAACAAGTTCCGGCAAGGCATCGAAGCACTCCGGTTGGGGACAGACGGACACTTCACATAACCGCTCCGGCACACGGGAAAGACATTCTTCGACCATGAGCGTATTTGCCTCCCACTTACGGCTGCTTACCGATGTAGGCGAGGATGCCGCCGTCCACATACAGCACATGACCGTTGACGAAGTTGGAAGCGTCGCTGGCAAGGAACACCGCCGGGCCCACAAGGTCCTCCGTGGTGCCCCAGCGCGCCGCCGGGGTCTTCGCGATGATGAACTGGTCGAACGGGTGGCGGCTTCCGTCCGCCTGGCGCTCCCGCAGCGGCGCCGTCTGCGGCGTCTCGATGTACCCCGGCCCGATGCCGTTGCACTGGATGTTGTATTCGCCGTATTCGCTGGCGATGTTCTTCGTCAACATCTTCAGGCCGCCCTTGGCCGCCGCATACGCGCTCACCGTCTCGCGCCCCAGCTCGCTCATCATGCTGCAGATGTTGATGATCTTTCCGTGCCCCTTTTCGATCATCCCCGGGAGCACCGCCTTGCTCACAATGAACGGCGCGTTCAGGTCCACGTCCACCACCTGCCGAAACTGCGCCGCCGTCATCTCGCACATCGGGATGCGCTTGATGATGCCCGCGTTGTTCACCAGAATGTCGATGACGCCCACTTCCTGGGCGATCTGCTTCACCATCGCCTGCACCGCGTCCTCGTCCGTTACGTCGCACACA
>NZ_JAFOIN010000113.1:0-13323 GCF_017421385.1 Ruthenibacterium sp.
CACGCAAAAGCCTCCCGGCGGGAGGCTTTTGCATTATTCATTAAAGAAAGCAGGCGGCAGCTGAAAATGCTACCGCCCGTTTTTTCATACCGTCATTATTTGCTGTACAAATCTACTCCTTTTGATTCCAGCGCCGCCTGAAGTTTTTTCACATCCAGAGTGCGGGGCGTACAGCCTTCCCGAACACACAGTGCCGCCGCCATCCCCACAGCCTCGCCCATCGCCATGCAAATTGACATCACCCGGTAAGATGCATGCGCCCGGTGTGTGCCCGAAATGCACCGTCCTGCAGTGAGCAGATTCTCCACCTTGAGCGGCACAAAACAGCGGTAAGGCAAGTCGTAGGGCATTACATACTGTATCCTTTCCTCCGCCTGGCCCGCTCCTTCCGGATTATGGATATCCACGATGAACTCGGCCTTGTGTACCGCCACATCAGAAAAGCGCTTTCCCGCCGCCAATTCTTCCGCAGTAACAGTATACTCCCCCATCACACGGCGTGTTTCCCGCACGCCCAGCGTAGCGCCGCTGGCAATGCACCTGCATTTTTCATACCCGGGCAGATTCTCCCGAAAGAAATGCACCAGTATGTCGATTTGGCGGCGCAGCTCCAGCTCCGAGGAATAAAGCGCACGCACGCAAGTAGCGTCTATGCCGTTGCGCTGTGTCGTGTTCACCTGCCGCTGTCCGGGATGCGTGGTACGGTGCAGCCGCACAGCCGCCAGCTGCTCCGGCAGCAGCCCCTGCCGCGCGCAGCGCGCACAGTAATCAAGAAACCGCTCACCGTTCAGCTCCACATCGTCTACGTCGCCAATACATGCCACAGCCCGGCTCTCGTCCACACCATCCAGTGTAAATTCCAGAGTCACCGGCTGCATCAGTCCATCGGCGCGCCCCTTTTCCACAGGAGCGCCCGCAAACCAGGCCACGTCGCCATCCCCGGTGGCGTCTATCACGATTTTCCCCTCCATGGCGCGCAGCCCTTCCTTGGTTGCCACCAGCAGCCCTTCCAGAGAGGCGCCAGCCATAAGCGCGTCCACGACGGGCGTCTGCAGAAATACATCAAGATTCTCACATGAAACAAATTCGGCCAGAACCCGTTTGGCCTGTTCCATATCGTGGGCGACGCCCACCTCTCCGATCATATCATTCTCCGGTACCCCCAGCAAGGCCATCAGCTCATCCCGCATGGTCCCACTGCCGACCATACCCAATATCGGCCCGACATAACCGGCCGTCAGATTTCCTCCCAATACTCCGTAACGTTCCACCAGCGCCACGCGCGCCCCGCTGCGGGCCGCTGCCACCGCCGCACATATCCCCGCCGGGCCTGCCCCTGCTACCACGACCTCATAAGAGCCCAGCACCGGTACGTTTTTTTTGTAGTCGACTGTCGTCATCCTCTTCCCTCATTTCCTATGCCCATGCAATCTATTCGCCTGCTTTGCTTTTTGAAAGCCCTGATGCTACTTTAAATCAGCGCACCCCATTTGCGCAGCATGGCCTGCAGCGTGTGCACATCGGCTTTGTGCACGCTCGTGCCCGCACAGGCACACTGGGCGGCGGCACAGCCCGCCGCCTGGCCCAGCCCCATCACCGAGGCCTGCACCCGCACCGAGGCTGAAGCCACCTGGTCGGCTGAAAAACAACGCCCCGCCACCAGCAGATTGTCGAAGCCCGGGACGATCAGGGAACGATAAGGGATATAGGCCGCGTTCTTTAGAAACTGGCACTTCTGCGTCGTGTCACCGGCGGTATGGATGTCAATGGGATGCGCTCCCCGGCTTACGGCGTCTTCAAAATGTACGGCATTCAAATATTCTTCTCCGGTGAGAACATGTTCGCCTTTTATATGCCGGGTCTCGCGCACGCCCGTTTGCGCGGCGGTAAACAGCAGTTCTGCGTTTTTGAATTCCGGAAAATATTTCTTCAGCAACGCTACAAAAGCGTGTACGTCCTCCCTCAGCCTGCATTCGGCACGGGTCGCCTGGGCAGGGTCCAGCATATCCGCGGGCGTCCTGGTCATGTTCACCATTACTCTGCCGTCGCGGTGAATACTGCAAAACCAAGGGCCGCCGAATACTGGAACATCCTCCGTCTCAGCCAATTCACGCAGCTTTGTCTGGACGCGCAGATTGTGATAATTGAGCCCCTGCTTTTCATGATGGATCAGCTCCAGAGCGTCCGTATCCACGCCGCCGATACAAAAGCACAGGGAAGGCGGCTGAAGCGGCATTGTATTTTCCTGCATCGGCACACCCGCCATAGCGCAGAGATCGCCGTCTCCGGTGCTGTCGATCACATATTTTGCCTCCAGCGCCCTGGGACCGCTTTTGGTGTCCAAAATCACATGCGTTATCCTGCTGTCCTCCCGGACGCAGCCTGTGAGCACTGCGTGAAAATGCAAATCAACGCCGCTCTCCAGCAGCATCCGCTGCGCGATCAATTTATAGCATTCCGGATCATGGGAAATATTCCCCAACGGATGCTCTACCTCCGCTCCGTCGGCTTCCACCATACGCTGTACGAATTCCCAGGGAATCCCCCCGCATACCAGCTGTCCGTTGTAGGTGAATACGCTGATCGGCACTACAAGGGCCGCCGTAGCCATACCGCCCACAAACCCATAGCGCTCTACCAACGCGGTACGGGCGCCTGCGCGCGCAGCGGCTACCGCTGCGACCCAGCCACCGGGGCCTCCCCCGCACACTACAACGTCATAGCTTCCCATCACAGGGACACTGCGCGTCTGCACGATCTGTTCCATCTCCGCATCACTCCTTTTTTGTTCTGTTTTCATCATACTCTCCGGTGATTGCAGCAGGCAAGAATCTGGACCTATCTTTGAAAAAAAGCGACAGAATCATAACAAAGCAACATAAATGACCGCGCCCGGCCGTTGTTACGGCCGGGCGCGGTTTAGTTTTGTTTTCTGCCGCTACGGCAGGCTCACGTCCTGCGAGCTTTTCAGATACTCGCGCAGCGTGTGCCCTGTCTCGCGCTTGTAAAACTTGGAAAAATAGTGGATGGAGCTGAAGTTGAACAGATCCGCCAGTTCGGTGAAATTTTTGTCCATTTGACGGATGTGATACTCGATACGCCCCACCACGCTTTTGCGATAGTACTGCATCACACTGTATCCCGTCACCTCACGGAACAGTTTTTTCAGCTGCGTCTCGCTCAGGTTGAAATGGCTGGCAACGTCCACAAAGGTAATGTTGTTGTAGATGTTCTGATCCAGAAAGGTGACGACCTGGCGTACGATCTGATACTCCATCCCCAGAGACTGCATGGGCAGCGACTGCACCTGTGCCGGGCATTCCTGCTGCTTGCGGTAAAGCGAGATCAGCAGCTGCTCCAGCAGATTGCGTATCATCTGCTTTGCGCCGGGCAGATGCTCCGGTTCATGCGGCGCATCCTTCCGGTAAACCAGATTTTTGCCGAAGGGCTTATCGTATACCTGTTTTCCTTCCTCGATCATCTCCCGGAACAGATGGCGCTCGTGCATGCTCAGGGTAAAAATATGGTCCCTGAACTGCTCCAGCATCTCCAGCTCGCCATTGAAGGATACCACAAAGATATCGCAGTCCGCGCCATCCTCAGCGTCCGGCGCGCCGTCCGTTCGGAAGTTGTGGAAAACATTGGGATGGTGAAAAATGATCTGCCCTTTTTCCAGCGTATAGGGCTCGGTGCCGTTGATGCCGCTGGCACGCCCCTTGTCCACATAAATAATTTCCCAGAAATCATGGCTTTCTCCCGCAAAGCGGTAACCGCTTTCATGGTGAAAATAATACAGCGTATAAAGCTCTTTCACGCTGAGCACTGGCTCGACAGGTACCGGCTTGAGCATCGTTCCTCATCCTTTGACTGCGCCGGCCGTTGCGCCGGACATGATCTGCTTGGACAGCAGCACATAAATGATCACCGTGGGCACGAATACGATCACCACACCCGCGAACAGGCCCTGATAATTGCCTGTCGTCTGCATACTGGTCACCAGCGTCTGCAGTGCCACGGCCAACGTGCGGTTGGCCTGCTTGCCGGAGAACACCAGTGCCCAGATATATTCATTCCAGTATCCGATGAAATTGAAGATGGTGATGGTCACGATCCCCGGCTTTGCCAGCGGAAGGATAAGCCTGTAAAACGAGGTGATATGGCTGCACCCGTCAATGAGGCCGGATTCAAACACCGTCATGGGCACCGTGGCGAAAAAGCCCATCAGATACACCGTTGTCGCGGCAATGCCCGTGCACAGGTAGACCAGGATGAGCGTGCCGCGGAAATTGTGCAGGTTCGCCCGAACCAGCATCATGTACAGCGGCGCCAGGATCATTACGCCCGGCAGGCCCAGCGCAACGGAGAACAGTGTCTGGAACAGGCGGCGGCCGCGGAACACGAACTTCGTCATCACGAAAGCCGCGGGCGCGCAGAAGACAATGAGCCCCGCACAGGCGCAGACCGTGTACAGCACGCTGTTGAGGAAATAATCCATGATGTGATACCGTTCCATCACCACTTCATAGCCGCTCAGGTCCAGCCCGGCGGCCAGCAGGTCGTTTTGGAAGATGTCCCGGGTGGGCGTGAAGGACGCCAGCACCACCCAGCCGATGAGTGCGACCGTGAAGGCGCACCAGCACAGGATAAGAGCCTTGCCCAGAACGTGCACTGCCTTTCCCGCCCAGCCGCTGACGCGGCCTGCGGGAGGGCTTTTCTGCCGCAGGCAGAAAGACGGATATTTTTGCATAGGGGCCGTCCTCCTTACATCTCGTATTTTTCCTTCGGGAAGATCAGATTGATGAGCGCCATCGCCGCGACGGTAATCAGGCACAGCATCACGCCGATGGCCGCGCCCATGCCCACGTTCGTGCCCGACGCCACCGCATTCGAGCTGATGGACGTACCGAAGATCTGGTCGTACATATAGCTGGCGGGCGTGATGGTCGTGGGGTCCGACGGGACCACGCTGAACACGCGGGACCACAGAAAGAAGCCGATGCAGCCGATGGTCCAGAAGGTGAACTGCGTTTTGACATTGTCCGCGATGAGCGGCAGGGTGATGCGGAAAAAAATCTTTCCTTCCGTCGCGCCGTCCATAAACGCCGCCTCGAACAGGTCGTCCGGGATCTTTTTCATGGCGGCCATGTACACCAGCAGGTTGCCGCCGATGCTGCAAAAGCAGAAAGCGATGAGCATGGACCAGAACGCGTATTGAGTGCTTGTCCATGGTATGGCCGCAAGGCCGTCCAGGCCCAGCGCCTCGAACACCGTTTTGAGCAGGCCGTACCGGCTGTTGTACGCATACTGCGTCCACACCGTGATCATGGCCACGGGCGTGATGACCGTGGGCAGATAGATAAGGTTGCGCCACAGGTTGCCCATGAACATGCCCTTGTGCAGTACCCAGGCAAAAAACAGCGAGATCAGAAATACCGCCGCGCCTCCCGCCAGGAAGATCAGCATCATATTCTTGAACGATACCCGGAACAGCTGACGGCTGAACAGGTCTACATAATTATAAAGCCCTACGAATTCCCAGGTATCCCGCGCGGCGCTGATATCCGACACCTCAAAAAACGACATCTGAACCGTGCGCAGCACGGGATACAGATAAGCGATTAAAAATGCGATCACCACGGGCGAAAGGAACGCCAGATACATTCTGCGCAGCCCTTTTTTCACCGCTGCCCCTCCTTGTTGCTTTGCCGGGAAGCCTGCCCCCTGGCTGTATCATTTGAAAAAGCGGATGCCGGCGCGCATTTGTGCGCGGCCGGCATCCCTATCCTGTTTCCTTGTTTTATCCGGCCGGCGTCAATATTTGGAAGCTTCGCCCGTCAGGGTGGATACCGCCTTGTCGGCCGTCGTCTGCTGGGTGAGCACCTTGTTCATCTCCATTGTAAACACTGCGCTCACAAACTCGCTGGAAAGGTCGCAGTTCAGGCTGGCCACCTTGTCCGCAGCAGCGATCACATCCGTGCATTCGGCACGGGCGCCGGGCCACTCGGAGCCGACGGTCGCCGGAGCGCCGCCCTGCTCGGCCAGATAGTCCTGCACTTCCTTGGACGCCACATAGCGCAGGAACTCCTTCGCCGCCTCGGGGTTCGGGGAGCCGCTGTATACGGCCAGGGGAACACCTCCGACGGAAACGTAGCCGCTGCCCTCAGCTCCGTCTTCCACCTGCGGGAACGCGAAGAACCCCCAGGGGAAGTCCTCGCCCGCCGTGTCGGCCACCTCGGAAGGCATCCAGCTGGCGTTCAGGTACATGGCCGCCTCGCCCAGCGCGAATTCCTGCTGGCCGGCGGGATACTTATTGGTGGCTGTCTGCGGGGACATAAACGGCGACAGCGTCTCCATGGCGGCAAACGCCTGCTTCACTTCCTCGGACTGCCACGCCGGGTCGGACGCGCTGGCACTCATGGCTGCGATGGTATCGCTGCCCACCAGGCGGGCCAGATAGTTGTTGGGGATCAGCGTCATGTATGCGTCATCACAGGTGACGGCATTGATGCCCGCGTCCTTCAGCTTCTGGCATGCTTCCATGAATTCCGTCCAGGTCTCGGGCGTTTCGGTGATGCCCGCCTGCTGGAACAGATCCTTGTTGTAGAAGAAGCCCACCACCCAGGGGAACATCTGCACGCCGTAGTATTTGTCCGTCTCCAGCCCGGCCTTTTCCTGTCCCTGGGCGTTGGCGAGATTCAGCACCGGCAGAATGCTCTCGGCCACGGTCATATCCTCCTGGCCGAGGGCCGGCTCGTTCATCATGTCCGTGATGTCAAGATAACGGTCCGTGCTCTTATCATACGAAAAATTGTCCAGGATGTCCAGCTGCTCGCCGCCCTCCAGCGCCGGGCCGGTGATGTCCTGGTTGGAACGGCCGATCCACTGGATCTCCACCTCGCAGTCGGGGTAGTCCTCCATGAACATATCAGCGGCCTTTTGGATGGCCATTGCCTCGGGCTCTCCCTCGTTGTACATGGACCAGTACACGACCTTGCCCGAAAGCTGCTTGCCGGTGGCAGAGCCGCCTGTGGAAGCAGAGCCGCTGGCGGAGCCGGCGGCCGGCGCTGAAGAAGAAGCTGCGCCCGAGCATCCGGCGAACACAGCCAGTGCCATCGTCAGCGCAAGACAGAGTGCCAATATTTTTTTCATTTGCGTTTTCCTCCTAAAAGATCCTTTGGAAAAGGCTGCGTCGCCCTTCCTGTTCTGCACTTTCAGTATAACAAGGACGCCGCGCAATGTATTTGTCTTTTTCGGCGCTTGTTTTACTGTTTTCCGGCACCATCAAAAAATATTATCATATTTTTGCAGCAAAATGAACAAAGAAATTTAAATCATTTGCAAAACAGAGTCCTTTTTTATTCATTCTGTTTTCAATATTGAAGCATCAAAAAACGATCTCCTTAACAAAAAAGACAAATTCCGAACTATGCTCACAGCTCCACGGGCAGGCTGCGGCCATGTTCCAGGCGGGAGCGCTCGGCCAGAAGCGCCACCAGATGGCTTTCGATGGAGTGTTCCACAGAAGAGAGCATCTCGTCGTCCCGCCCGCTGGCCAGCAGTTCTACAAACTGTTTCACCATAACGGCGTCTCCTCCGCCATGCCCGGCCATGGAACCGTCCGTTACATTCAGGTCCATTTCTTCGCTGTGGCCGAAGAAGTCGTGCCACACCAGGTGGGAGAGATCCATATTTCCCTCCACACAGCCGTGGGTACCCATCACCTTGATGGTGCGGTAGCACCGTTCGGTGAACGCGGACATGGTAAAATTGATGGTGGTGCCGCCGTCCAGCTCGATATTTACCACCTGGTGGTCCACAACGTCGTTGTCGCAGTGATAAACACAGCGGCCGTAGGGGCCGGTGCGCAGCGCCTGCTCGATGTTCTCGGGTGTGGGGTGAGGGTCCAGCACGTTAATGGGCCAGTGCACGCGCCCCGCGCGTACGCTGGTGCGGCCGCTCTCCAGATAATACCGCACCGCGTCGTAGGGACAGCCGGCGCGCACAGCGCAGTCCATGCAGCGCTGCGCCGCGCCCGCGGGGGCTTTTTCCGCACGGAACAGATAATTGTTGCCGTAAGAGCTTACATAGCGCGCCCGCTTGCCCGTAAGCCAGATGAGAATGTCCATATCGTGGCAGCACTTTGCCAGGATCATCGGGCTGGATTCGTCCGCTCGGCGCCAGTTGCCGCGCACATAGCTGTGCGCCTGATGCCAGTAGCCCACCTGTTCCATGGCCTGGATGGTTACCACCTCGCCGATGCGGCCGTCCTCGATGATCCGCTTGATGGCATTGTAAAAAGGCGTATAGCGCAGCACATGGCACACCACCACATGGCGCTGATACCTCCGCGCCAAACGCAGTACCTTCAGGCAGCCCTCAATGTCCACCGCCACTGGTTTTTCCAGCAGCAAATGGTACCCCCCTTTCAGCGCGGCCTCCGCATGGACGACATGCTGCCGGTCCTGCGTGGCGATGACCGCCGCGTCCGCCAGCTGCGGCTGCGCAAACAGTTCCTCCGCCGTTGCGAAACAGCGCTCCGCCGGGATGTTCCACTCCCTTTGCGCCAGCTCCAGCCGCTCGGGACGCGGGTCCGCCACTGCAGCGATCTCCACCTCATCCGGGTGCTCCATGGCATAGTTGCCGTAAATGTCGTGGCCGCGGCCGCCCAGGCCTGCGATGACCATCGTGATTCTTTTCATTGCATAACCATCCCTTTCCCTTTTCCCCGTTCCGGCTCTTTCGCGGGCCGCGGCGCGGGGGCGCCTGTTCTCAAAAGCATTTGGATGCGCTTGCGATCTCGCGCCAGAAATACACGCCGTGCAGGCGGCTGGTGCCGGGCGTGCGCAGCAGGAGCAGCCGCCCCTCCTCCAGCTCCTCCAGGCGCTGCACGCTGCCTGCGCACCAGTCTTCCGTTCGAGCGGCGGCCGCTTCCAGGCGGGCCTGTACGCCGGCCAGCCGCAGCTCCAGCACTTCAAACCCCTGCGGACGGCATTCCGCCATCCACAGCTGCCGCCAGCATGTGCGCAGCGCTCCGCAGTCCTCTGCGGCCTGCCGCGCCTGTCCGGCCAGCGATGCCAGCCGGGCGCGGTCCTGCTTTTGGTAAGCGCGGTACAGCCCAAGGCCCAATTCCGCCTTGTTTTTCAGCACGCGGGCCAGCAGCTCATAAAAACGGTACAGCAGCGTCCACTGGCCGCCCTCCTGCGCATACGCGGCAAACTCCGCCTCCAGCGAGGCGTAGTGCTGCGCAAAGCCCAGCCCTTCGATATCCAAATCGTACAGGCCCAAAAGCGGGTCTTGATACAGCAGAAATTTTGCGGCATTGGGCAGATCGCTTTCAGCGTCCAGAAGCGGCGTTTTGTTGAACGCGCTGATGCGCGCCAGCGCCCGCCCGTCCGCGCCCGTGCAGGCGGCGAGCCTGCGGCAGATGTGCCCGCGGTCCATCCCGCCGGTATAGCAGAACTCCGCCCAGGCCTGCAGGCCCAGCAGCATCGCCTGAGGGCTCGTCTCTCCGCCGTCGTCGCCCCATGTGGTGATCATCACATCCGTCACGCCGTTTCCGAGGCAGGCACGCAGCGCGGGCTCCGCTTTTTTGAAAAACACGTCATAGTCAACGGCCGGGCCCAGCCACGTCCACATACCGCCCGCAAACCGCAGCGGCGCGGCAAATTTCTGGTGCAGGCGGATGTATCTGTCGTAGAACGCCTCGTCGTCGTGGTAATAATCCCAATATACCAGCGTCATGTCCGCGGGCGCGGCGTCTATTACCGTCTGGGGGATCTCGATGTCGTCCTCGTAGTAATCATCGTTGGGGCTGGCGCAGCGGAAATACATGTCGCTCCACATCATTGGCTCAAAGCCGTGCTTTCGGGCCAGCGCGCCCACGCGCTCCACATGGCGCAGCATAATGTCAAAGCTCTCGTGATAGCCGTTCTTTTTCAAGTACCCGCCCAAGCCCAGATTCATGGCTTCGTCCATGCCCAGGTGTATTTTTTTCGTGCGGTAGCATGCGCGGCACCGGCGCAGCATGGCCTCGATCAGCCGGTAGGTTTCCTCGTCCCCGGCCAGCAGCACATCCGGCGTATCCCGCAGAGGCGCGCTGCTTTCCCAATGCAGAAAACGTTCCAGATGCCCCAGCGTCTGGATGCAGGGGATCAGTTCGATGCCCAGCGCCGCCGCCCAACCGTCCAGCGCACGCAGATCCTCGGCGCCGTACCTTCCCCGCTGGTAGCCGAAAAACGGATATTCCGGCAGCGCATAGGTATCCTCCGTATATAAGTAAGCCTCGTTGTAGCCCATCAGCGCCATGCGGCACAGCATCCGCTTGAGCGCATCCACCGTCATCACTGCATTACGGGAAAGGTCAAAACTGGCGCCCAGGCCGCGGAACACCGGCGCCTCGGTCTGTTCAAAGGGAGCCGTGCCGCCTGCCAGGCGCTCCCGCAGCAGGCCCAGCCCGCGAAAAAACTGCGCTTCGCCCGCACCAGAGAGCTGCGCCCTGCTGCCGTCCCAGGAAATGCCCGGCACACCGGCTTCACTCCAGCGCACAGGTACGCCGTCCCCGGCCAGCTTAAAGCCGCCCAGCACCTCCAGCTCCCGCACACCCGTCTCAAACCGCCGCGCGCTTTCTTCCAGATAGATCCGCACTGCCATGGTCCCTCCTGTCCTGTATTGTTCTTTTTTATCATACCGCAAACCGCAAAAAAAATCAGACGCATTTTTTGTCTTTTCAGACGCATTTCTCGGTTAAAAATCTCCTGTTTTGCTTTTTTGCGCCGTTTTTCGGCAAAAGTACCGCATCAAAAAGCACAATACCGTTTCTCAATTCACGTCCGGCTGCGGCCGCCGTTTTATCTTTTTCGTTCTTTTTTTGCATCTTTGGTCCGTTTGTTTGACTGCGGGCATCCTGCTTTCTATAATAAGTGCAATGCCGTCCGGGCATGCGCGTCAAAAAACACCGGAAAGAAGGAATCACCATGAAAAAAATCGGCTTTATCGGCTACGGCCTGCGCAGCGAGACCATGATGAAAGCATTTACCGGCGCGGGCCTTCCTCTCGCGCCGGCCGCTGTCGCGGACCCGCGCCTGGAAACGCTGCAGCCGCAGCTGGCCCGTGACGGCCGCTTTGCAGACACCCGCTATTACGCGGACGCGGAGGAGATGCTGGACCGTGAGGCGCTGGATGCCGTGTTCATCGGCACCCGGTGCGGCCTGCACGCCCGGTACGCCGCCCTTGTGATGGAACGCGGCCTGCCCCTGTTCCTGGAAAAGCCCGTATGCATCGATGAAGCGCAGTACGCCCGGCTGCTGGCCGCGCCGCCCGCGCAGCGAGGCCGCGTTATGGTCTCTTTCCCGCTGCACGTCACCTGCATCGTACAGGAGATGAAGCGCCTTGTGGACAGCGGCGCGCTGGGTGACGTCGTTTCCGTGCAGGCCGTCAACAATGTGCCTTACGGCGGCGTTTACTATCACAGCTGGTACCGGGACGCCGCCCTCACCGGCGGGCTGTTTCTGCAAAAAAGCACCCACGACATCGACTATATTACTCACATCCTGGGCAAGCGTCCCGTCTCGGTGGCCGCCCTCACCTCCAAAATGTATTTCAAAGGCAACAAGCCTGCGGGGCTGCATTGCCCGGACTGCCCTGAATACCGCACCTGCCCGGAAAGCAGCTTTGTTGTGGAACACCGCCGCAAGGAAGAGCCCTCTGGCGAGCTGTGCTGCTTTGCCAGGGACACCGGAAACGAAGATGTGGGCGCGGCGCTGTTCACCTGCGAAGACGGCACGCTCATTTCATACCATCAGACATTTCTTGTAAAAAACGACGCCGGGCGGCGCGGCGCGCGCTTTATCGGCACAAGAGCCAGCGCGGAGTTTGATTTTTACACAGCACAGCTCCGTGTGGACTATTACGACGAACGCCATACCGCCGTCCATCAATTTCATTATCCGGAAGGACTGGTGCACTTCGGCGGCGACGAGGCGCTGGCCCGCGGCTTTGCGGAAATGCTGGAAGGCGCGCCCAGCCCGCTTGGGCTGGAGCACGGGCTCGCCAGCGCAGCCGCATGTCTTGCAGCGCGGCGCGCGGCGCAGACCCACCGGGAGGAAACCATCGAATACGGCTTCTGAGCGGCGCTTTTCCGCAGCGGAAGCAGGAGCAGAGCAGGCGCTCGGCTCCCGCTCCATACAAAATAGGGTACGGGGATGCTGCATTCAGCCCCCAGCGTCCCGTCTGCTCCGCCGGGCGGCATACACACCCCAAACAGGCAAGCGCCCTATGCTTTTCAGCATAGGGCGCTTGCCTCACTTCAGCCGCGGGCGGCCGGAGGATTTATTGCTTTTTGTATCCGCACTTCGGGCAGACGCCGTTTTCATTCAGCGCAATGCCGCACAGCGGGCAGCGGTCAATTTCATTTTTCGTGTCAAATTCCGCGCTGGCAGCGTTTACGCCGCTGGTAAAAGTGAGCTTCGCAATGTTCAGCTTATCCTTCAGCAGGTCATAAACGATCTTGATCATGCCCTCAACGGTCATGGTCTCCTTAGTGACGACCAAACGGCAGTCCGGATATGCGGTGGCAAGCTCTGTCTTAAACGCCTCGCCCTTCATAACGTTGTTGGGATGTCCGTTTTTGATGCCCTGTTTCTCGTATACGTCAAGGATCGCAGGCAGCAGGGGGTCATCCTCCCGCAGGATCAGCGCGTGGTCAAAGTTTTTCAGAACGTCCCATGCGGTTTTCTGAATTTCATTGCAGGGGAACACCATGTTCACGCCGGCATTCACGCTGTCCTCCACTTCAATGGTCAGAACACCCGTATGGCCGTGCAGGTACTGGGCTTCGCCCTTGAACCCATAAAAGCGGTGTGCATATTGCAGGTCTAATGTTGTAATGCTTCTCATAACTTACTCTCCTTCTTCTTTTTATATTATTTACGGGGGTCTCCGCGCCCGTATGCGCATCTTTTCGCGTGATACCATGTCCTTGCTTCCGCCGCGTCCCAGACGCCTGTATGTATAGGCTCCGGCTGTTCTTTGGGCAGGATGTCTTTTGAGTTTAATTTAATTATATATTAAATAATATTCATTGTCAATAGACAGTTAAAACAATTAGCTCTTTCCCTGAAAGCAGTTTTTATTCCGTCTCCGGCCGACAGAAAAGCTCAAATTGGAACATTCAAAAAATCAGGGCAAAAAAGTTCCAAAAGCAACATTTTAGTACAAGAGAAAAGCAGAGCGAAAGGATATATTGTAAGTAAGGCCGAAAGGCATTTTCAACCGAGAATAATCAAAAAGGGAAAAGCAGTATGAGCATTCTGACAGACATTTCCG
>NZ_JAFOIN010000114.1:0-2950 GCF_017421385.1 Ruthenibacterium sp.
CTTTTTTGCACCTGAAACGTTGGCGAGGCATTGCTACTCGATATGCAAAAACTACAACATCTTTTCTGGCTGCTGTGCAAATTCGTTGCATTGCTATTTGGTGTACTGTTTTGACCTGATCTTGTGTAGACACTATTTAGTACATTTTGCAATGACCGGGAATCGTAAGCGGCAGCTGCACAAGGCAAGGCTCGCAAGACGCAGAAACGCAGTTCCGCCCATCGGACCCCTTGTACGGTTCAAAGCCGTTTTTGCTTTTCCGATGCGCTTTGCGGAACAACGGAATAATGGCCGGCAGGCCGCATGCAATTGCGCCCAAAGCGTATGGCAGCCGTCCAAGAGCATCGGACGGTTCCTTCTTCGTGCTAAAAAACAGGCTGCGGCCGGGGCACTGCCGGGCGCGAGGCGCCGCGCAGGAGGCCCGCGCAGCGGCGCCTGCTGTCGTGCCAGATGGACCGCCTTCCCAAAAAGCCGAAGCTGCTTTTGCAGGCGGAGCCGCCTGCGGGCCGCGCGCGGCCGCAGGGCCAAACGAACGCGCTACCCCAGATAATCGCGAACGTCCACGGGCGCGCCGTTCAGGTTCGCCTCGAAATGCAGGTGGTATCCATATGCGCGGCCCGTTCGGCCCACATAACCGATGAGCTGGCCCTGCTTGACAGGGACGCCGTCGGCGATGCCCTCGGCCCAGGCGGACATATGGGCGTAAATGGTCACCAGCCCGCCGCCATGGCTCAGCTTGACACAGGTGCCGTACGTGTAGTGTGCTTTTGTGCTGACAACACCGTCCGCCGCCGCGTAGATTTTTGTACCCAGCGGCGCGGGGATATCCATGCCGCGGTGGAATTCCTGTACGCCGTTCAGCGTGCGCCAGCCCATGGGCGAGCCGGTGGAATAGCCCGGCAGCGGCCAGTAAAACGCGCCGCCTGTGTATTCGGGCGCGTCGTTGTCGCTTTGGGCGGCCCATTCCGCGTATTCCCGTTCCGCCGCGGCGATCTCCTGCTCCTTGGCGGCAAAGGCGGCCGCGCCGGCCTGCTCGGCCGCCTGCGCGGCGGAAAGCCGGGCGTTTGCCTGCTGCAGCGCCGCGGCATATTCATTTGCAGCGGCTTCCAGTTCCGCATTGGATGCGTCCAGCGCGTCCAGCTCCGCCTGCTGCCGCGCGGCGAGGGCGGCCAGCTCTTCCCGGCGGGCTGTCAGCTCGGCGATGAGCCGTGTGTCACGCACCGCGATGCGCTGCAAATATTCTCCGAATGTGAGCATCTCAGAGAGACTGTCCGCGCCCAGCAGAACGGCAAGGCCGGATTGACGGCTCATTTCATACATGCCCTTCATGCGCGCCTCAAAGCTTTGGGTGCTTCGGTCCACCTCCAGCAGTTTGGCTGCCACCTGGGCCTGCGTGCCGGCAAGCTGTGCTTCACATTCCTGTATTTTCAATTGAAGCACCGCGATCTGGACTTTGACGTTCTGCTCCTTGGCCGTATACAGGTTCACAAGGTCTCCGGCGCGGGCGGCGTCGGTCCGGTTTTGCTCGATCTGCTGCTCGATGGCCTGCTGCTCGGCACGCAGCCGCTCCAGTTTTTCGGCGGGCGTTTCGGCCGCCGCCCGGAACAGCAGCCCCAGCCAGCAAACGGCCAGCAGAGCGGCGGCGCGCCGCATTCCTTTTTTGTACATCCGCGGAAAACCTCCTATTCGGCATTGAGGTAAGGCCACGCCGAAACGGGGTCGCCGTTCAGGTCCACTTCAAAATGCAGATGGTTTCCGGTACTGTTGCCTGTGCTGCCCACATAACCGATGAGCTGGCCTTTTTCCACGAGGTCGCCATCCTTCACCGCGCACGCGGACAGATGACCGTACAGCGTCGTCAGGCTGCCGCCGTGATCCAGCTTGACGGAAATGCCCATCACCCAGTGGTTGTTGAGGCTGGCTGCTCCGTCGGCCGCGGCGTAGACGGGCGTACCCGCCGGGGCGGGGATATCCATGCCGGTGTGTACGTCCTTTGCGCCGTATACCCTGCGCGCCGTACCGAAATCAGAGGAAAGCGTTGTGTAACCCGGCAGGGGCCAGGCGAATTGGGCCGCGCCGCCGGACGGCGCGCCTTCAGGCACGGCGGCGGACCATTCTGCCCACTCCTGCTGCGCCTGCAGATATTGCCGCTGTATTTCCTCTAAGGAGCTATCCTGCGCGGCAAGTGCTTCGAGGCGGCCGATTTCCGCCTGGAGCGTCTGTAATTCTTCGCGCAGGCGTTCCAGCCGTTCCTCCGGTGCTTCTCCGGCCGTGGGCTGGGGCGTGCCGCCCTTGTAAACAGGCGCGGCGGTATCCGACCGGGCCGGGGCGGCGCAGGCAACGAGCGTGCTGGCCAGCACCACAAGGGCCAGCAGAAGGCACAAAAGCGGCGTGCCGCGCTGCTTTTTTCGCAGGCTGAGCATTTCTGCAAAGCGGCGTCTGGTTTCTCCTGCGCCGGAGGCAAAGCCGGTGGTGAGCGCGGATATGCGCCGCCTGCGCGCGGACGCCAGCACGTCCAGCACCGCCGCGCCGTAGGCCCTGCGGTAAGCCATGTCACGGCCTGCCAGCACGGCTTCGTCGCAGGCAAGCTCCATATCCTGCCGCGCGGCGCGGGCCATGCACCACACCAGCGGGTCGAACCAGTGCAGGGCACAGGCAGCCGCCAGCACGAACTGGAAGGGGATATCCCCGGCGCTCCGGTGGCGCGCTTCATGGGCCAGCACATAGGGCAGCGTGTCCGCGCGCAGGCCCGCGCCCTCCGGCAGATAGACCGCCGGACGCAAAAGGCCCGCCAGCATGGGCGTATCCAGCCCGGCCACGGCGTAGACGCGCATGCTCCGGCCGAAGGCGGCGCGGCAGGCGTCCGCAAGCGTTTCGTCCGCAAGCGGCACCCGCCCACGGCGCAGACGGCGCATGGACGTCCCATAGGCAGCCAGGCGCGCGGCCAGGC
>NZ_JAFOIN010000115.1:0-7449 GCF_017421385.1 Ruthenibacterium sp.
CCCCCCGCCTGCCTGGGCTGCGCCGTGCGCCGCCCTGCCGGGCGCGCGCGGGAAATATCAATATCACGGGGTCCTCGCTGTCTGTTCAAATCGTGTACCTCCGGTGTCTTTCACTTTCCGGGGCGTCCCGAAAGCCGCCCTTCCCTTGCAGGCGCACGGCTCCGCCGCAGCCCGTGCCCGGAGCACGGCCGTAAAAACCGCTCATTTCCGGGGCTCCTCTGCACCCACGGCTTCCACGTCGCCCATGGTGCTCATCTCGGCGCCTGCCGCACCGCCTGTGGTGGGCCATTCCGGCGTGCCGATGTCCGCGGCGGCAATGGGGTCGTCCGCCGGGCGGAAATATTCATTCAAAAGCGCGGCGGTCTCCTCTTTGGCCGTCACCACAACGCTGTGCTCGCCCGCATAGAGCTGGCCCGACCCGTAGACCGGGAGCCTGCCGATGGAAATATCCGCGCTGTCCATGCCGCTCACCTCAATGGCAATGCTCATCAGCTCCAGCGTGGAAATATCCGTTTTGATATACTTCTGCGCCACGGGCAGCAGCTTAACGATGTCGCCCACAGACGCCGTTTTGAGGCGGCGGAACAAGCCTGCATAGAACTGCCGCTGCATCACGAGACGGTCAAGGTCCGAGCGGGGCAGGCCCTGCCGGTAGCGCAGGAAAAATTCGCAGTCGCCGCCCAGCAGCGTGCGCCAGCCCTGCAGAAGCTCGCCCTCCAAAGCGCCCGTCTTTTCGTTGTAATACCGCATATTCTGCGGCACATAGACCTCCACGCCGCCAAAAGCGTCCACCATTTCCGTCAATGCATCCATATCGATGGTGACATAATCGTCGATGGGCAGCCCGAAATTCGTTTCGATGTACGTTTTCACCGCACCCAGGCCGTTTCCGTCCCCAATGTCCACATTTTTGGCCAGGATGCCGTTGATCTTGCCTGCGGCGCCGCCCGCCTCCCCCACAAACACATCCCGGGGGATCTGCAGCATGGTCATGGAATGGGCGTTTCCGTCCAGGCGGACATATAAGATCATATCCGTATTTGGATGCTTTTCGTCACGGGCAACAGGGCCCTCCGCCTCGTAATCCAGCCCCAGCACCAGAAGGTTGCGCACGCCCGCGAAATCCGGCGGGACAATGCTGGGTTCCGCACTGGTGCTGACGGGGGACGAAACATCGTCAAAGCTGCCCAGGTCACTGCGGTCGATCAGGCTGTCCACATACAGGTACGCGCCGCCTGCCAGGGCCGCAAGTACCAGCAGTACGGCGAGCGCCGCGATACCGGCTCTGCGCCGGCCTGTCCGTTTGCCGCGCGCTCCGGCAGGCCGGGTTCCTGCTTGTCCCCCCGCACCGGCATGCGCTTTCGCGCCGCCGGGCCGCGCAGACGATGCGCGCGCTGTGCCGTGCTGCTTTTGCGCGTCCTGCTGTCCCGCGTGTTCTCCCGCCCCATGAGGGGCCGGCTGCGCGCCCTGCGGCGCCGGGGCCGCTCCCTTTTTCGGGCGGGCGCGGGTGATATCGATCTCACGGTTCTCCTGCGGTCTGCTCACTGGTCCTACCTCCGTAATACCGCGCGCGCAAATCCGCGTAGGCAAGGAGGGATTCCTCGTCCACGGGCTTGCCCCCGGCCTTGAGCCATGCAATGGAAAGGCCGAGCCCCTCGATGGCGGTGCGGTCCAGGTCCGCCAGCGCGTGGCGCCGCAGCTGCTCCGCCTCGGGATAGGTGCGCTCGTAGCTTGCCATGTCGGCAAGGTAGATGATTTTATCCAGCTTCGTCATGCCGGGCCTTCCGGTGGTATGGCAGCGGATGGCGGAGAGGATCTCCCCGTCGTCCACGCCGTACTGCGTCTGTGCAAGGATCGCTGCGGCCGCGCCGTGCCACACCGGGGCGGGGCGCTGGGCTGCATTACCAGCTATTATAGCATTTTCTGTAAATATCTGCAATAATCTGTCCCGCGGCAGCTCCTTTGCGATATCGTGCAGCAGCGCGGCCAGCGCTGCTTTCTTTTCGTCCGCGCCGTGGGCCTTCGCCAGCTTCACGGCCAGCTTGCGCACATTGCAGGTGTGCTCATACCGCTTTGGGGAAAGATTTTTCTTTGCAAGGCGTTTCGCCTCGTCCACGGAAATCAAAATCAGGTCGCCTCGATTCGCGCCCGCAGCGGCCCGGCCGAAGCGTGCGCTTCAAATGTCCTGCAGCCGGGCGCGTCAGGCCTCCCCGGCCGCGGGCGTATAAAGATGGTGCCGCGCAATGTACGCCGCCACGCTTTCGGGCACAAGGCCGTCCAACGGCCTGCCCTTTGCCGCCAGCGCGCGCACCTCGGTGGAGGACACGGGAAACACGGGCGCTTTGGCAAACAGCACCGTGCCGCCCTCGGCCGCAAGCCCGGCCGCGTATTCCCGCACCGGAGCCGCGTCCTCGCCCGTGCGCAGGTGCGCCACAAGAACGACGCGGCGCAGCAGCTCCCTGTACGCCGCCCAGTTGCGGAACCAGAGCAGCATATCGCTGCCCATGGGAAAATAAAGCTGTGCGCCGGGATACCGCGCGTTCATCTGCCGCACGGTATCAATGGTATAGCTTTTGCCGCCGCGCGCGATCTCCGTGGTATCCAGCACCAGCTCCGGAAACAGCGGGCGGAAGCACTCGCACATGGCGAGACGGTGGGCGGCGGATGTGCCGCCCGCGCGCTTATGGGGCGGCGTACCCGCCGGCTCCACCAGCACAAGGTCCGGCCGCACCGCTTCGATGGCCCCGGCCAGCAGCGTCATATGGCCGTTGTGGGGCGGGTCGAACGTGCCGCCGAACAGAATGATCTTCTGCGGTCCCATGGCTCGCCCCTATCTTATTTCAGCAGATCGGCATATTTGCTTTCCTTTTGCTTCTGCTTGTACAGCACAAATTTGGAGCCGATGGCCTGTACGCAGTCGCTGCCCGTTCTCTCGGCCAGGATGGCGGCGGCTTCCTTTGCAGAATAGGCGCTGTTTTCCAGCACCTTCATTTTGATGAGCTCCCGCGCGGCGAGGCAGTCCGCCGTGCTTTTCACCAGAGCGTCGTCGATCTCGCCCTTGCCCACCTGGAACACGACGTCGAGGCCGTTGGCCTGTGCGCGCAGGATCGCGCGCTGTTTGCTTGTCAACATATACTTTATCCCTTTTCTGTATCAGATTTGCAGCGAACGGTTCACGACTTGCCGCGCGCGTGTTGGAAAAGCCCGGCGCGCCCGGCATTTACGCGTCAGCCCTCCGCCTTGTCCGCCACCGTGATGCATGCGTTCCCGCACGTCATGCCGATGACGCTCCCATCCGCAAGGAAACGCGCCAGCTCTGCTTCCATGCGCTCCATGGCGCGGCCCCGGTGGCTGATGGCGTCTTTTTCCGCGGCCGAAAGCTCGGCGTAGGAGCGGCCCTGCGTGTTTTCCGCCGTTCCCCCGCCGCCCGGCACGCCCACCTCGTCCGGGATGAACAGCGGGTCGTACCCAAAGCCGTTCGTCCCTCTGCGCACAAAGCCCACGCGGCCCGGGCACACGCCCTCAAACACGGCGCAGCGCCCGCCGGGCAGGCACACGCAGATGCTGCTGACGAACCGCGCGGCCCGTTTTCCCTCGGGCACGCCCGCCAGTTCCTCTAGCAGTTTGTCGTTGTTGGCCTCGTCGTCGCCGTGGCGGCCGCAGTAGCGCGCGGAATACACGCCCGGCGCGCCGTCCAGCGCGTCCACGCACAGGCCGGAATCGTCCGCGATGGTGGCTGTGCCCGCAGCCTCGCAGATGGCCCGGGCCTTGATGCACGCGTTTTCGGCAAACGTTGTGCCGTTCTCCTCGGGCTCCAGCGTCACGCCGGCCTCGCGCTGGCTCCGGACGGTGTGGCCCATGCGCTCCAGAATGCGGCACATCTCGGCCATCTTTCCGGGATTGTTGGTCGCTGCAATGAATTCCATGCTCCGTCCTCCCTCATTCCTCGCGCAGGAACAGCGCGTCCACAAAAGCGTCCGGGTCGAATTCCATCAGGTCGTCCATGCCCTCGCCCACGCCCACAAAGCGCACGGGCAGGCCCAGCTTCGCCTTGATGCTGATGACCGCGCCGCCCTTGGCCGTGCCGTCCAGCTTCGTGAGCACGATGCCCGTGGCCCCGGCCGCGTCGATAAACTGGCTGGCCTGGCTGATGGCGTTCTGCCCCGTGATGGCGTCCAGAACCAGCAGCGTCTCCACGCTGGCGGTGCCGCATGCCTTGTGCACCACACGGCTGATTTTGGAAAGCTCGTCCATCAGGTTCTTTTTGTTGTGCAGGCGGCCCGCGGTGTCGCAGATGACCATGTCGTAGCCCCGGGCGGCGGCGCTCTGCACCGCGTCGAAAAGAACGGCGGCGGGGTCCGCCCCTTCATTGTGCTTCACGACAGGCACGTCCGCGCGTTCGGCCCAAACGCACAGCTGCTCGGCGGCAGCGGCACGGAAGGTGTCGCCTGCGGCCAGCATCACGCGCTTGCCCTGCTGCTTGTACAGATGAGCCAGCTTTGCGATGGAGGTCGTTTTTCCCACGCCGTTGACGCCGATGACCAGCACCACCGCGGGCCTGCCGGAAAGCTGCATCTCCCCGTCGGCGCGCAGCATCTCGCGGATGATGCCCTTGAGGGCCTCCAGCGCGTCCGCGCCTGTCTTGAGGTGCTTGCGGCGCACCTCCTGGCGCAGCTCCTCCACCAGCCGCATGGCCACATCCGCGCCCGTATCCGCCAGGATGAGCTGCTCCTCCAGGTCGTCGTACAGCTCGTCGGTGATCTCGCCCGCATTCACAAGGCCCGCGATGGAGCCGAAGATGGAATCCCGCGTTTTGCGCAGTCCCTCGCCCAGTTTTTCAAAAAAGCCCAATCGTATCCACTCCGTTCATAAATATCCGCAAGGATTGCCCCGCTCCGTCAGGAAACAAGGCTCGCGTCCACATGCTCCAGGTCCAGCTTGAGCACCTTGGACACGCCGTCCTCCTGCATCGTCACACCGTACAGCACGTCGGCCTCTTCCATGGTGCCGCGGCGGTGGGTGATGACGATGAACTGTGTCTCGCTTGAAATGCGCCGCAGATACTGTGCAAAGCGCGTGACGTTCACGTCGTCCAGCGCGGCCTCGATCTCGTCCAGCACACAGAAGGGCGCGGGATTCACACCGAAAATGGCGAAATAAATGGAGATGGCCACCAGCGCCTGTTCGCCGCCCGACAGCGCCGACAGGTTGCGGATGATCTTGCCCGGAGGCGCCACCTCGATGCTGATGCCGCTGCCCAACACATCGGCCTCGTCCTCCAGATACAGCCGCGCCGTGCCGCCGCCGAACAGCTCGGCAAAAATACGGCCGAAGTTGCGGTTGATGGCCGCAAAGCTCTCGCTGAACATGGCGCGCATCTCGTCCGAAAGGCCCGCGATGAGCTTTTGCAGCTCGGCCTTGCTGGTTTCCACATCGCCCACCTGGGCGCGCAGGAACTCGTACCGCTGGCTTACCTCGGCATATTCCTCGATGGCGCTCACGTTCACATTGCCCAGAGCCTTGATTTTGCCGCGCACCTCGGACACCTGGCGGCGCAGCTCGGCCCCGCTCTCAAACGGCACGCACAGCTCCTGCGCGGCGGAGAGCGTCAGCTCGTATTCTTCCCAGAGCTTTGCCACCGTCTGCTCGTACTCGGCGTCCTTCTGCTCCTTCTGCTCGGTCAGGCGGGCGATCTCACGTCCCAGCGCCTCGCGCTCGTCCGTGATCTTGCGCACCCGCGCCGTCTGCTGGGTGATGCCGCCTTCCTTTTCCATGCGGCGGCGCACCGCTCCGGCCTTGGCCTCTTCCCGCTTTTCGATCTCGTTCCGGCTGCCCGCAATGGCTGCGCGGATGGTCTCGATCTGCGCGGCGCGCTCGGCGTTCTGGGCCGTCAGCGTCTCGATGTTTGCGGCAAGCTGTCTTGCCCGCGCGTCGCTCTCATCCGTGCGGCTCTCCAGCTGGACAATGGCCGCGCGGTGGCTCTCGATATCCTTTTGAGCGGCCAGCGCCTTCAATTTCAAGTCGGAAAGCTCGTCCGCAAGGCGCGTGCGCGTTTCCAGGAAGGTGTCGTCGCTGCCGGAGATGGCGCGCAGCTCCTCCTCCAGCGCGGCGCTGTCCCGTGTAAGCACCTCCATCTCGGCGGCGGCGTCCGCCCCCGCCTTTTCGCTCGCCGCGATCTGCGCGGCAAGCTGGGCGCGCTCGGCGGAAAGCATTTCCCCCGCGGCCCGCGCCTGGGACAGCGCGGCGGCGATGCGCCCGCTTTCCACCTCGCCGCGGATCTTGTCGCCCCCCGCGGTGATGGCCTCGCTCTCGGTGGCGGTCAGCTCGGCGGAAAGCGCGTCCACCTCAGCCTTCGCCCTGTCGGTTTTTTCCTCCGCGGCGTCCCGCTGCTTTTCCAGCGCCTCCACCTTTTTCTTCAGCTCGTCGATCTCCTGCTTGCGGCTGAACAGCCCGGCGGAGCGGGAAACGCTGCCGCCCGTGAACGAGCCGCCCGCGTTGACGACCTGGCCGTCCACCGTCACCACACGGTTGCGGTAATCCAGCGCGCGGGCCGTGCGCGACGCCTCGTTGATGTCGTCCACCACGACGATGCGTCCCAGCAGGCTGGAAACGATATTTGCATATTTTTCGTCATACGTCACAAGGCTGCTGGCCAGCACCGCGCCCTCGGGCAAACGGCCGTTGAAGCTGCCGGGCTTGACGGTGTCCAGCGGCAAAAATGTGGCGCGCCCCGCGCGCTCGTCCCGCAAAAAGGCCATGGCCGCCTTGGCCGCCGTCTCGTTTTCCACAACGATGTTCTGCAAAGCAAAGCCCAGCGCCGTTTCAATGGCCACCTCGTACCCCGGCTTGACGGAAAGGATGGTGGACACCGGCCCTGTGATCCCGCGCAGACGGCGGTTCGCCGCCGCCTTCATCACGGCCTTGACGCTGCTCTGGAAGCCGTCCATATTGCGCTCCAGATCCTTCAGCATGGCGATGCGCTGCCGGGCGGCCTCGATGGCGCGCAGGAGCTTCTGTTCGTTCTCGTCCGCCTGCGCCAGCGCGCCGCGGCGGCTTTCCACCTTGAGCGTCAGGCCGCCCTTGATGTTCTCAAGCCGTGTCAGCCGCTCCACCGCGTCCTGCAGAAAAGCGTCCGTCTCTGCCTTCTGCTCCTCCAGGTCCCGCGTCAGGGCGGCGTTGGCCGCGCCCTCGCTCTCGGCGGCGGCAAGGCGTTTTTTTGCCGCCTCAACCGACGACGCCGCGCCCGCGGCCGCGACCTTTAAATCCGTAATGCGCGCGGCCATGGCGTTCAGCCGGCCCGTTACCACGCCGCGCCGCTCGCCGGAAGCCGCGCTCCTGTTCTGCAGCTCCTCCAGCAGGGCTTCCAGCTCCCCGGTGCGCGCGGCGTATGCGGCCGCCTGCCGCTCGCAGGCGGCGATGCCCTCGCCGTGGCCCCGCACCTCGGCGGCG
>NZ_JAFOIN010000116.1:0-9359 GCF_017421385.1 Ruthenibacterium sp.
CGCGATGTGCGCCGCCGTCACGGCGGGCTTTTCCGGCCCTCCCGGCCGCTCCGCAGCCTCAATGCGCACCGCGCTGCACGCCTCGTCCAGCAGGTCCAGCGCCTTGTCCGGCAAGAAGCGTTCGGGCAGATACCGCGCCGAGAGCGTCACTGCCGCCCGCACAGCCTCCGGCGCGATCTCCACTCCGTGATGCGCCGCGTAGCGCGGCGCAAGCCCCTGCAGGATCTCCACGGCGGTCTCCTGGCCCGGCTCCTCCACCTCCACCGCGCCGAAGCGCCGGGCCAGCGCCGCGTCCTTTTCAATGTGGCGGCGGTATTCCACCCGCGTTGTCGCGCCGATGAGCTGGATGTCCCCGCGCGCCAGCAGGGGCTTGAGGATGCCGCAGGCGTCGATGCCGCCCTCCGCCGCGCCCGCGCCCACGATGGCGTGCACCTCGTCGATGAATAAAATCACATCCCCGGCACGCTGCACATCCAGCAATACGTTCTTGAACCGCTCCTCAAAATCGCCCCGGTACTTGGTGCCCGCCACAAGGCTGGTGATGTCCAGCGAAAGGATGCGCTTGCCCCGGAGCTGGGGCGGCACCTGTCCCGCGGCGATGCGCCGGGCCAGCCCTTCCACCACAGCCGTCTTGCCCACGCCCGGCTCGCCCACCAGACAGGGGTTGTTTTTGCGCCGCCGCACCAGGATCTGCTCCATGCGCAGCAATTCGCTGTCGCGGCCCAGCACCGGGTCCAGCTTGTCCTGCTCGGCCAGGCTCGTCAGGTCCTTGCCGTATTTTTCGGCGGCGCGCGCCGCGCCCCGGGGGCTCGTTACGGGCCGGGGCGTCTGCTGGAACAGCGGGAACTTGCCCATGCGCCGGCCGCATTCCTTTGCCGCGGCGGCGGGCTCCACGCCAAGCTGCACCAGAATGCGCCCCGCCGTTGCCGGAGCCTCCAGCAGCGCGGCCAGCAGATGCACCGGCTCCACCTTCCCGTCGGACACGGCCTTGGCCTCGATCACCGCGCAGTCCACGCATTTGGAAAGCGCGGGCGTGAAATCCCTTGGGGAAAGGCGCGTGCGCCTGCCGCAGCCCACCTGCTCGCGCAGCAGCCGCCCCACCTGATAGCCGTAGACCTGCCTTTCCAACAAAAAAGCAGCCGCTTCGCCCGTGTCGTCCCGCGCCAGCGCCAGCAGCAGGTGTTCGGTGCCAACGTAAGTATGGCCCATGTCCTGCGCCGCCGCAATGGCGCCGCGCACCACGGCGTTGCCCGCCTTTGAAAATCCGCTGAAAGTGTAATTCATCCGTCCGAACGCTCCTTTACAGGGGAAGTATGGCCGCAAACGGACCGAAAAAAACACGGGCTGCCGGGCCCGTGTTTTTTTTGCGCGTCCGGGCACTCCTGTGCCCCGGCGCTTTTGAGCGTAAGGCCGTGGCCCGTCCCGGGCCGCACGGCCGTTTTTCCGGCTTTGCCGTGCAAAGCCGAAAAAAACACGGGCCGCGCGGCCCGTGTTTTTGATGTTCCTGGTATCTTATGGATGGTTCATTTTGCCAGCGCTTCTTCCAGCGCCAACGCGATCTGGTCCGGGCAGGAGGTGTGCTTGCTGCCGCAGGTAAGGCCCTTGAGGCGCCGGATGGCGTCCTCCGCCCTGAGCCCCGTGAGCAGGGCGCTGATGCCTTTCAGGTTGCCGTTGCAGCCGCCCACGACTGTAACGGATTCGATGACGCCGTCGTCTGTGAGCGTCACTTCAGTGGAAAGAGAGCAAACGCCTTTGTTCTTGCGCGTGTACGTCATTGTTTCGCCTCCAGGAAAATTTCACGTTCCCAGAGCCGCACGGCAAGCGCGCCTTCGCCCTGCACGCCCGGCTCACACTGTCATTTATTGTAGCACAGTGTCGGCGGCGTTACAACGAATGGACGCACAAAGGGAATGCCGCTGTCAAATTTTCGTAAAATGTTCCTGAAGTTTTGCTTTTTCGCCCGCCTTTTTTGGCAAGCTGACTTGTGCAAAACCCCCAAAACGGGGCCGGGGCGGGCTGCTGCCTGCCGTTCATTCCCACCAGCGGCGGGTGACCGGGGCGGCTTCGCCCATACCGTAAAAGTTGTCCAGCACGTTGTACACATGCTCGGGGGATACGTCCTGGCCGTTCAGCGCGTCCGCCACGCGCTGGACAAAGGCCGCGTCCACCGAAACGTCATGCACGCATGCCTCGCCCCAGGCAAGCGCATAGGTGGCATATTCCCCATTCACATCATCGAACGAACACTCGCACACCACCGTATACCTCATACCCGAAATGAACCCCTTTTCCCTTTATTTTCGCGGTAAATCTACGCTTTTATTTTATCGCAGTTCAGATGTGAAAAATACCATTTTTTGTAAAATCGACAAAATCATAAACAAAACGACAAAATAAAGCAGCCTCACCTTTCCTGTGTTCGTTGCACGCACACAAGCAGGCAAAAATGAAAATGCCGCAGGATGTGTAGCGTCTGTAATCATATCATTACAATAGGGAAATTCATATTGGCAAAAAACACGTATTTTTTTCTTAATACTGTTATCATTGACAAATATTACCTTTTAAGGTAATATTTACTTACCATAAAAGGCAAATATTGCGGGACAAGGAGAAATTTATGAACATTCGAAAGCTCAATGAGATCCGCGAGGTGCGCAATCTTTCCTGCGTCAGCATCGCCGAGCAGTCCGGCGTCCCGTACCGCACGGTGTCGAAATTGTTTTCTGGAGAAAATCAGAACCCCACCTGGGAGACGATCACAGCCATTACCCGCGTGCTGAACTGTTCGCTGGACGAATTGCTGAACACCCATCCAAGCGAGATCTTCAGCTCGGAGGAGATCAAACGCATCCGCAAGTTCCGTTCGCTCAGCGCCCACGGCAAGCGCATGGTGGATATCGTTCTGGACGAAGAATACCACCGTTTTCTGGAGCAGATGTACCGCGAGGAAAAAATCAATGCGTTTAATCTGGTGGATGACATCCGCCAGCTCAGCTATGAGCAGATCGCCAAGGCGTCCCGCTATGTGCGCGCACTGAAAAACGGTTTTTCAGAATAACCGGCAAAACGGCGTGCCGCTCTATTTTTTGCCCGCAATGCATTGACAAAATGCCGCGAAGCGATTAAAATAATAAATGCTCCGCGGATTTAGCTCATCTGGTAGAGCGTCTGCTTCCCAAGCAGAAGGTGGCGAGTTCGAGCCTCGTAATCCGCTCCATTCAAAAACCCCAGCCAAAAGGCTGGGGTTTTTTCATTGCGGAGCCGGCGCGTCCAGCACAGCCTGTACGCGGCCTACCTGCCCGTCCTCCAGCATCACCTTGATGCCGTGGGGGTGGGTGGGGCTGTTTGTCAGGATGCGCCGCACCACACCGCGGGTGCGCCTGCCGGTGGGCTGGTCTTTTTTAAGTACGATCTCCACCTGTTGTCCGGGGCGGATGTCCGCACGCCGTTTGCCGTCCATGGGGCGTTCCTCCTTGCCGTTTATCGAATGCGCCGTTTTGCCGCCGGCCGCTTCGCCTAGGGCAAAAGCGACCGCTGGGCCTTGCGCAGCGTGTCCTCGTATGCGCCCGCAAAGCTGCCGTGCAAAAATTTCGGGAAGCCTTCCTCGGCCAGCCGCTGCCAGCACGCTTCCTCGCGGCCCGGCAGGATGGGAAAAAACAACGCGCCCGCCTGCGCGGCCAGTGCCGCGTCGCCAAGCGTATCGCCCACCACCAGCATGTGCGAAGGCAGGTATCCGGCGCCGAAAACGGGAATGAGCGCCTCCGCCTTGCCGTCCTGCGGCGCGGCGAACACCGCGTCCGTATAGCCGGACAAGCCGCCCCGCGTCCATTCGCCTCTCACCGCCGCAGGCGTGCCTGTGCCCATGGCCACCACGTCCGCCACGGCGCGCACCGCGGCAAGGCAGCCTTCCACCGCGGCAAAGGGCGCGCACTCCTTGGGCATGGCCGTCAGGCGGCGGTTCACCTCCCGGCTCCAGGCCAGCGCCCGCGCCAGGGCGGGGCCCGCGCCGCGCTTCACGCGGGCCGCAAGCGCGCCGTGCGTCAGCTCGCTGCCGCTCTCCACCCAATGCAGAATGCCGTCCAGCCCCGGCACGGCGGCCCCCTGCTGTGCGATGCGCACACATGCCTGTGACAGCAGACGGAACCGGTTCCCGCCGCGCAGGCGGCTTTCCAGTGCAACAGACATCCAGGCACGCCGCGCCTCCTGCGCGTGCTCCTCCAGCTCAAACACCTCTACCAGCGCCGGGCAATAGGCTTGCTCCTGCCGGCTGCGCAGCGTGTCCAGCGCGCTGCCGCAGATGTCGGTGCACAGTAAAAATTCCCTTTTGCGTGCGTATGCCGTATTCTCTGTTTCCCGCATCTCCACTCGCTCCGTTCTGTGGAAAATCTACATTCTTATCATACATGCATATTACACAAAAAAGCAAGTGATTTAAAACATTTTTTGTATGTTTATTTGTTTTTTTACAATTCAGTCCTCAAAGCCGCCCAGTACGCGGCCGATAGAGGCCTGGATCACCAGGTCTGCCCGGGCGTCTGCCGGGGTCGGCGTCTTGTTGACGACCGCCAGCGCGGCGCCTGTAAAATAGCACAGCAGGCCCGCCGCGGGGTAAACGTTCAGCGACGTACCGCCTACCAGCAGCAGGTCCGCACGGCGGATGGCGCGCACAGCCGCGTTGAGCGTCGTTTCATCCAGCGCTTCTCCGTACAGCACCACGTCCGGCTTGATGACGCCGCCGCAGCCGCACCGCGGCACGCCTTCGGAGCGCAGCACGTCATCCAGCGTATAAAACGCGCCGCAGCGCGTGCAGTGGTTGCGGTACACGCTGCCGTGCAGCTCCAGCACGTTTTTGCTGCCCGCCGCCTGGTGCAGGCCGTCAATGTTCTGCGTGACGACGGCTTTCAGCTTACCGGCCTGCTCCAGCCGCGCAAGGGCAAGGTGCGCCGCGTTCGGCTCCGCCTGCGGGTACAGCATTTTGTCGCGGTAAAAGCGGAAGAACTCTTCCGGCCGGCGTTCGAAAAAATCGTGGGACAGAATTTCCTCCGGCGGCCAGCGGTATTCCTGGTGATACAGCCCGTCCGTGCTGCGGAAATCCGGGATGCCGCTCTCGCACGACACGCCCGCTCCACCGAAAAACACAATCGCTTCGCTGGCCTCCACCAGCCTGCGCAAACGTCCGTCCATACCCTCTCTCCTTTTTTAACAATTTTTAACAATGGGAAGCTCGCTGCGCCAGCTGCCGCGGCTGAATCTCTGTGCGTCGGCGCGTCGGCCGCGTTTTTTTAACAACGAGAAGCGCGCTGAGCCGGCCGCCGCAGCTGAATCTCTGTGCGTCGGCGCGTCGGCCGCGTTTTTTTAACAACGGGAAGCGCGCTGCGCCAGCTGCCGCGGCTGAATCTCTGTGCGTCGGCGCGTCGGCCGCGTTTTTTTAACAACGGGAAGCGCGCTGCGCCAGCTGCCGCGGCTGAATCTCTGCGCGTCGGCGCGTTGGCCGCGTTTTTTTAACAACGGGAAGCCTGCTTTACGGGCCTCCGCAGCTAAATTCTTTTAACAGCGGAAAACGCATTGAGCCAGCCGCCGCGGCTGAATCTCTGTGCGTCGGCGCGCCGGCCATGTTTTTAACAATGGGAAACCCGATTTACGGGCCGCTGCGGCTGAATTTTTTCAACAACGGAAAACCATTGAGCCAGCTGCCGCGGCTGAATCTCTGTGTGTCGGTGCGTCGGCCGCGTTTTTTAACAATGGGAAGCCTGCTTTGTCCCGGACTGCAGCCCTCGCAAATATTTTCGGGCCCGTTCGTCTGAGAAGCGGATTTTGTGATACAATAATAGCAAAGTCTGCAATACCAGTATACCATATTTTCAGGCTCACGCTTTGCACGCCGCCCGTGTTCACTAAAAAAAGCTGACGCCCGCGCCGCGGCCCGCATGCCTCGCCCGCGGCTCGTGTGCACCGGGCGGTCCTATGGTCCCGTATTCCCGGCTCCGCCGCTGTAAAAAAGGAAGTGTTCTTATGCCTGCTGTCATCACGAATGAAATGGTGTTCGCCGCTTTGCCGCCGCGTCCCCCGGAAAGCCACAAGGGCGCGTACGGCCGTGTGCTGGCTGTCTGCGGCTGCCCGGCCTACCGCGGCGCCGCCGCTCTTTCCGTGCTGGGCGCACTGCGCGCCGGCGCGGGCGTCGTTACGCTGGCCGCGGGAGAATCCGTCATCCAAAGCATTGCCGCGCGCGTTCTGGAGGCCACGTTCCTGCCGCTGCCGGATGAAAGCGCGCTCGCCTCCATGGCCGAAACCGCCACCGTATGCCTGGCGGGCTGCGGGCGTGAAGCCGATGAAACCACCGCGCGGGAAATGAAGCTTCTGCTGGAACGCACCCGCGGCACAGTGGTGCTGGACGCCGGCGGCCTGTGCAGCCTTGCCGCCGAAAAGCAGGCCATGCGCCCCGCGGCCGGGCGGATCATCGTCACGCCGCATCCGGGCGAAATGGCGCGCCTTGCCCACACCTCCGTGCAGCAGGTGCTGGCAGCGCCTGCCGAAACGGCGCTGGCCATGGCCAAACAGCTGGACGCCGTGGTGGTGCTGAAGGGCCACCGCACACTGACGGCCACGCCGGCCGGGCGGCTGTACGAAAACCGTACCGGAAACGCGGGCCTGGCCCGCGGCGGCAGCGGCGATGTGCTGGCCGGGATGATTGCCGGGCTGGCCGCGCAGGGCCTGGCCCCGGCGCAGGCAGCCGTGTGCGGCGTTTATCTGCACGGCCTCGCGGCCGACCGGTGCGCGGCGCGCCTGTCCCAGCAGGGCATGCTGCCGGAGGATATTCTGGCAGACCTTTGCGCGCTGTATCTTGAAAACGGGCGTTGAGCATGCTATACTTTTGTCATGTGCAATACGGCACATTCCACCCATACACAACAGAAATGAGGGATTGATCCATGAATGAGCAACAGGGTCTTGACCCTATGTTCCAGGAAAATGGCAGCCAGTGGATGGAGGGCGGTCTCGCCTCCGAGCCTCTGAACGTATATACCGCCAAGACCTTTGGCTGGATGTTCCTGGGTTTGCTGGTCACGTTCGGTACCGCTATCGCGTTTTCTGCGGGCGGCGGCCTGTATTACCTGCTGACGATGGGCATGCCTGCGGTATTCGCGCTTGCCATTGCCGAGATCGTCGTGGTGATGGTGCTTTCCGCCCGTCTGCATAAGCTGAGCATCGGCGCGGCCCGCGGCCTGTTCTTCGCCTACGCGGTGCTCAACGGCATCACGTTTTCCGCGGTCTTTTTCGCTTACGACGTTCAGATCCTGCTCACCGTGTTCGCGCTGACCTCGCTGTATTTCGGCGTGCTGGCGGCCTACGGCTGGTTCACCAAGCGCGACCTTTCCGGCCTGCGTCCTATCCTGACGGCCGGGCTGATCTTCCTTTTGGTATTCTGGCTCATCTCCATGTTCCTGCCGCTCTCCGGGTTCGACCGCATCATCTGCTTTGTCGGCCTGGCCGTGTTCATGGGCCTGACGGCATATGATACGCAGAAGATCAAACAGCTGCACGCAGCGTTCGAAGGCGATTACGAAATGTCGAAGAAAGCGTCCATCTTCGCGGCGCTCCAGCTTTATCTGGACTTCATCAACATCTTCCTGTATATCCTGCGCCTGCTGGGCCGCCGCAGCAACAGCAACTGATTTTTGATTGCTCCGCAATAAAAAACTCATCTCAATAACAACGGAAAGCTTGCCTGACCAAAACACACAGCCGAATCTCTGTGTGTTTGCCGGTCAGGCAAGCTTTTTCTATGCCAAAAACACCACTGTTCACTCCTGCTTACAGGGATTCAGCCGCAATGGTCTCCCCAACAAGCTTCCCATTGTTAAAAGCGCCGCACGGCATGCCTGCTTACAGAGATTCAGCCGCAGCGGTGTCCCCAGCAAGCTTCCCATTGCTAAAAAATGCGGCGGCAGCGAGGTCCGCTTCGTCCGGATGAGACAGCGCGCGGTCGAAATTTTCCAGCATGCGTTTTGCGTTGGCGTTTTCCGGGTCCTGCTCCAATTGCGCGGCAAAGCGGGCGCGCACGCTGCCGGGCATCCGGCCCTGACACATCCAGCCGCCCAGATATACGGCGTCCGAGGGCAGCAGCTTTTTCACATTCTCCAGCAGCATATTGAAATAGTCCGGGTCCCCGCCGAACCCCGCCGTACCGAACAGCGCCACCTTTTTGCCGCCGCACAAAGGCAAAAACCCGGCCATGTCCTGTGCGCATGTGCCCTTGTCTGTCCAGAATCCGGCGAATATCACGTCCGCGTCAAGAGCCTCCGGCGCGGGCGCGCCGCGGTAAACGCAGCCCTCCGGCGGCAGCGCGGCGGCAATGGCGTCCGCCACGGCCTGGGTATTGCCCGTTTTACTGCTTGTCACGATGGAATATGTCATAAAAATCAAACCGTCCTTTCCTGGTGCGTCCCTGTGCGGGCACATCCGCGGCCGCGCCGCGGCCGGCCGCCTCTTCTGCTTCGCCGCCCGTCCCACAGGCGGCTGCTTTTATTATGTACCCCTTCCCCGCGTTTTGCAACCGTCTTCCGCTGTTTTTTCGTTGACAAATGTCACGGAATATGATACCGTAAAATCAACGACAATTGTCAACGAAAAAGGAGGGGCCGGACAATGCCGAAAAAACCGCTTGAAAAACTGCCGGAGGCTGAGCTGGACGTGATGCTCGCGCTGTGGACGCACACGCAGCCCGTGCGCACCGCACGCCTGCTGGAGGACCTTGCGGATAAGGCGTGGTCGCTTTCCACGCTCAAGGTCCTGCTGGGCCGCCTGGCGGACAAAAGCTTCGTGGAAGTAACGCGCGAGGGCCGCTTCACGCTGTACCGCGCACGGGTGCGGGAGGAAGACTACCGCCGCATGGAGACAAACGGCCTGCTGCGGCGCTACTACAAAAACTCCGTGGCGGGTATGGTCGCCGCGCTGGTGCAGGACGAAGCGCTTACCGGCAGCGAATTGGCAGAGCTGAAAGAACTGCTGCGAAAGGCGGGCGAGCCCGGTGCTGAATGACCTGTTTTACGCTGTGCTGGGCATGCTGCCCTGGACATGCGCGCTCATCGCGGCGCTGCTGGTACTGCGGCATTTTGCGCGTACCACGCTGTCCGCACGGTTCTTCCGGCTGGCCTGGCTGATCCTTGCCGTCCGCCTTGCGCTGCCTGTCAGCTTCGCGGTGCCGGTGCAGGACAGGCTCGCGCCGTTGTCCATCCCGCTCCCCACGGCCGCCGTCCGGCAAGCGGCGCTCCCCGCCGCCCCGGCAGAAAGCGGCGGCGCACAGCAGGCGGCGGCCTCCGGGCCCGGTAAGGCTGTGCCCGTTCCTTCGGCCCCCG
>NZ_JAFOIN010000117.1:0-150957 GCF_017421385.1 Ruthenibacterium sp.
AAAAGCATGTAGAATTTAGATACACAAAAGAATCAGACTGGTCATGGTTGCACGAAAGTGCATGAAAAGGGAATCCGGTGAAAATCCGGGACAGCTCACTCTACTGTAAGGGCTACGAAACGCGGCAAAGTCACTGGGAAACCGGGAAGACACGCGGAATAGGCATGAAGCTCTAAGTCAGGAGACCTGCCATGAACAGAAACAATCTGTCGGTGGGGATAAGATTGGTGTGTTTCGTATTGTCGGATACGATTCATATAAAAGGCGGCCCACATTCGTGGGCCGCCTTTGTTTGTTTGGAAAAACAAACGGAAATATACGAAAAAGGAGGGATGGAATGAAAAAGATCGTAATGCTCAACTGCTTGAGGGCAAACTCCGTCTGCACAGGAGCGGCATGTCTTCAGGCTTTCAACGCCAAAACAAAAACCTTTGCGCGCTATGGGGACGAGCCGCTGGAGCTGGTTGCGTTTTTTCGCTGCAACGGGTGCGATGTACCACAGGACGACGCAGGAATGGAGGAAAAGATCGAGCGGCTTTTACAGCTTCGGCCTGACGCTGCCCATATGGGCGTATGTACCCGGCGCAAAGCAGACGGCACACGCTGTCCCACGATTCAGAAAGTAGCGGACCGGCTTGCTGCAGAGGGTGTCGTTCTGGTGGACGGTACACATTGACAAGCGCGGCGGGGGACTCCACCGTCTGTGCAGAACAGAAGAAAGGAATGAAATAAGCATGAAAAAAATACTGGCAATCGTACTATCCCTGACTTTGGCACTCAGCCTGGCTGCCTGTACGGGGAGCGGGGCGTCCTCGTCTGCCCCGGCTCCCTCCGCAGCGCCGTCGGCCAGTGCCGTCCGGCCTGTAAGCACGGCGTCTGCGAACAGCGAATATTATTATCCCGTGACATTGGAGGTGTACAACAATGCGCGCGAACTTGTGCCGTATACATTTGAGCAATGTCCTGAGCGGACGCTGGTCTATGGAAAAAACAATGTGGAGATCATGCTGGCGCTGGGGCTGGAAGACAAGATTCTGATGACGGCAGACTGCAGCAGCGTTCTGCCGGAGTATGAGGAAGCTTTCGCGGAGTTGGACCGTGTGAAAAACCATCAGGATGTTGGATATTTTGTGAAGGAATACGCCCTCAGTTTGGAGCCGGATATGGTCATCGGATGGTATTCCCTGTTCAACATTGAAGATCGCATGGGTGACGTTGGCTTTTGGCACGAACGCGGCATCGGCACTTATACCAGCATCAACAGCGTGTTGAAGGATGACCAGTCTCTTCAAAATGAATATGCGGATATCCGCAACATTGCAGCGATCTACAACAAGCAGGAAAAGGCAGAGGAGATCATTGCCGAGATAGAGGCGGATGTCGCCAAAGGAAAGCAGGCGGCTGCCGGCAGCGAGCCGCAGAGGATTTTGATCGCGGAAAAGTATGAGGGCGAATATGACATCTACCATGCAAAAAGCTGTGCGGGCGACATTGCCGCGCAGCTGGGGGCAGAGCCCTTGGGCGAAAAAGGCTGGACAGATGAACAGATTGTTGAAGCCAACCCGGAGGCGATCTTCTCCGTGCATGTGAGTTCTGTGACAGACGAGGAGGCCGTGAACCTGTTTCTGGACAATCCCGCACTGGCCAGCGTGGATGCCGTCAAGAACGGGCGTGTATATCCTGTGGAATACGGCCTGGCCTATACGCCCGGTGTCCGCACGGGCCTGACGGTGAAGATGTTCCTGAAGGACCTGTACGGAATCGGGGAATGAAAGCGCCAGGCCGAGCGGCGGAAACAGACGCACCCGGTACCAGCGTCCGGGTGCGTCTGCTTTAAGAAAGCCGGGGAGGAATCGAATCACAAAGGAATTGAAGGCATGAAACAGAAAATGAATTTGAAGAGCGGCATGTTCAACGGGCTGCCGGCTTATGCCTGCGCGCTTCTGCTGCTGGCCGCAGGCTTGGTCCTTTCCGTGCTGTACGCGGTCACAGTCGGCTCCGCGGAGCTATCGGTGGGGGAGGTTTACCGGGTGATCCTGTACGAGCTGTTCCGCTGGGGAGACCCGGAGCAGCTCGGCAGCGGAGCGGTACACGATATTGTATGGCTGATCCGCCTGCCGCGCGTTGTATTGGCTGTTTTGGTCGGAATGGGTCTGTCCGTGGTGGGGGCAGTGATGCAGGCCATCGTCAAAAATCCGCTGGCGGATCCGTATGTGCTGGGTATTTCCTCCGGCGCATCGCTGGGCGCTACACTTACGCTCCTGCTGGGCGCAGGACTTTTCGGTGCGGCCGGAGTGGGACTCGGGGCGTTCATCGGTGCGCTGGCGGCCGCATTTTCCGTAATCGCCATTGCCGGCATCGGGGGGCGCATCACTTCGGTAAAGCTGATTTTGGCCGGCGTTGCACTGAGCTCGCTCTGCTCTGCTTTTTCGAACCTGATCGTGTACGTCGCGGATGACCCGAGCCGGTTTATGACGGTGCAGTTCTGGCTGATGGGAAGCCTGGCCGGCGCACAGTGGAGCGGTAATTTTCGTATTCTGTGCGTCGTGCTGCCCTGCACGCTTTTCTTTATTTCCCAGGCGCGGATACTGAACCTGATGCTCATGGGGGATGACACGGCGGTCACGCTGGGGACGGACCTGCAGCCGTACCGGCGGGTATATCTGGTCATCGCTTCGCTGATGGTGGGATTTGTCGTGCACGTGTCGGGCGTGATCGGGTTTGTGGGGCTGATCATCCCGCATACGGTCCGCGGGATATTCGGCGTGGACCATAAAAAGCTGCTGCCGCTTTCCGCGCTGACAGGCAGCGTGTTCCTTGTGTGGGCGGATGTGGCGGCGCGCACGATTCTGCCGCGCACGGAGGTTCCCATCGGAATTTTGATCTCTGTTGTGGGCGCACCCTTTTTTATTTTTCTTATGGTTCGGAAAAATTACAGCTTTGGAGGAAGAGCATGAGCTTTATCACGGCCGAAGGCGTTTCATTTTCATGGGGACAGGCAAGAATCCTGCAAGAGGTTTCCCTGTGTGCGGGAAAGGGAAAATTTGTCGGCGTCATCGGCCCCAACGGAAGCGGCAAAAGCACGCTTCTGAAATGCATCTACCGGGTGCTGCACCAGGACGCAGGCTGCATTTTTCTGGATGGAAAGGAAAATACAAAAATGGGCTATAAGGAAACGGCGCGTTTCCTGGGCGTTGTGGCGCAGCACAACATCTATGATTTCGATTTTTCCGTCCGGGATATCGTGTTGATGGGCCGATCCCCGCACAAAAAAACAATGGAGCAGGACAACGCGGAGGACCGCCGCATCGCCCGGGAGGCACTGGCGCGGGTGGGATTGAGCGGCTTCGAGGAGAGGACATTTGCGGAATTGTCCGGCGGCGAGCAGCAGCGGGTGATCCTTGCGCGGGCATTGGCGCAGCAGACCCGGGCGTTGATCCTGGACGAGCCGACCAACCATCTTGACGTCAAATACCAGCTGCAGCTTTTGAATACGGTAAAGTCACTTGACCTGACGGTGGTGGCGGCTTTTCACGATCTCAATCTGGCGGGGCTGTACTGTGATGAGATATACGTTTTGAAGGATGGACGGGTGCGGGCCGCAGGCGCTCCATGGGAGGTGCTTACAGCGCCGCTGATCGAGGAGGTCTACGGCGTACATGCGGATATCCTTCCTGGAAAAGACGGCAACCCCCGTATAATTTATTACGCAGGCTGACAGTGTGCCGCGTCCGGCTGTTGGAGAAACCGGAAAACGGGCTTCCCGTGCTCTGGGCATTTTGCCGCGGCGCGGCAAAAAAGGCGCGCACCGCAAAGAAAGCAAAAATAAAACGTCAAATATTGAAGCGGATATCAATTTTTGCAGATGGAAAATTTGAGGACGGCGGTGTAAAATACAACAAATGGACGGCCTGGCTGGTGCAAAGCGGCCGCGTTGCTTCAAGATGCAGCGGCGCGGGACGCTCGGAGCGGGCGGACACCGTTGACAGGGGGAGTTGTGTTTGGCGCGTTCTCACGATATGACGAGCGGTTCCATCTGGCGCAGCCTGCTGGGATTCTCCATACCGATCATGATCTCGAATCTGGTGCAGTCTACCTACAACGCGGTGGACATGCTGTTTGTCGGCCGGTTTACCGGCACGGAAAGCCTGGCTGCGGTTTCTGTGTGCGGGCCGATCATGAACGTGATGATCATTACTCTGTCGGGCATGTCGGCGGGGGTGCTGGTGGTCATCAGCGGCCTGCTGGGTGCGGGCGATATAAAGCAGGCGCAGGATGCGGCCCACGCCAGCGTGGCGCTGTATGCGTTGATGGCTGCTGTTATGACCGTACTGGGGCTTTTGTTTGTGCCGCAGATATTGCGGCTTGTGCAGACTCCGGCCGCCGCGATGCCGGAGGCAAAGCGGTACCTGTATACGGTGTTTGCGGGAACCGTGTTCACCTTTGGATATAACCTGATCGGCGCGCTGCAGCGCGGGCTGGGCAATGCGGCGGCATCCATGTCTTTCGTGATCATTTCCTCGGCGGCGAATATTGCGCTGGACGCGGTGTTCATTGTATGGCTGGGCATGGGCGCCTTCGGCGCGGCGCTGGGCACCGTGCTTTCTCAGGTGGCGGCATTCGTCATCGGCACCGTACAGTTCGCAAGGGGCGGAGCGGCGCTGCGCCTTTCGGCAAGGGCAGTGCGCTTCCATAAAAAGCATTTGAAAAATATCCTGCTGTTCGGCGTGCCCACGGCGCTCAACGAGGTCATGGTCAACCTGGCCATGCTCACCGTCAGCGGCGTGGCCAACAGCTTCGGGCTGGCCTCCAGCGCCGCCTATGGAGTGGGCTCGCGGATCAACAGCCTTGCCATTTTTACGGACGGAGCCATGAACCAGACCATGTCGGCTTACGCCTCCCAGAACATAGGAGCCGGCCGGCAGAAGCGGGCGCTGGAAGGGTTGTGGAAAGCAATCATCCTTTCGGCAGGAGCCGCTCTGGGGACATCGCTCCTGGTGCTTGGGTTTGCCTCCGAGTTTTCCGCCTGTTTTGATTCCGACCCTGCGGTCATTGAGCAGTCCGCAGCATTTTTGCGCGTTACGGTGTGGTCTTACCCGCTGTTTGCCACGGTCGGCCCGCTCATCGGGTTCATCCGCGGCACGGGAAATGTGGAGGCGAGCCTTTTGGTGGGGGTCGTCGCGCAGTTGTGCTGCCGCGTTCCGGCGTCGTTCCTGTTCTCCCGGTGGATGGGGTTCCCGGGCGTCGGGGTGGCTGTTCTGGTGGGGCCGCTGGTCAGCGTTTCCATTTATCTTTGGTATATCCTCACGCGCCGATGGCACAGAGGGCTGGCGCGTGTTGCAAGGCTGTGAGGCGCGTGGAACGCCGCAGCGGAAAAAATGAAAGCCCGGGCCCAGACAGACCGACGAAAAAGGTAAAGAAGCAAAAGAAGCGTCCGGGGAAAAAGCTGGCGGTGGCAAAGCCATGCATCTTTGCGCAGCAAAGTGCAAGCCACGCGGCGAATGCCGCCAAAAGGGGTGGAGCCCCTTTTTCATTTAAAATAACCCCGCGACGCCCCGCAGGGCTAGTGCCGAGGCGTGTAGAGCGAAGCGACCGCCGAAGGCCGCCGTGCGCGGCGAACGGGGCCGCAGGCCCTGTTCGTAGGTAGCTTGGCGCAAAAGCGCAGCTTTTTCGACAAGCTGAGCCCGGCGCTTTCCCAGAAACGGGAAAGCGCCGGGCTTTTGCCGTTATTTCTGCATGGCGCGGTATTGAGTGGGCGTAACGCCTTCATATTTTTTGAATTTGCGGGAAAAATTCGCCTCGTCGGTGTAGCCAACGCGCTCCACAATGGCCTTAACGGGCAAAGCGGTGGCAGCCAGCAGGCGCTTGCTCTCCTCAAAGCGCTTACGGTCGATGTACTGCATCAGGGAAATACCTGTCTTTTCCTTAAAATAACGGGTGAGATAAGAGGGAGAAAAACGCAGGCTCTCGGCAATGGAGGAAAGCGAAAGCGCGGGCGAGGCATAATTTTCCTCCACATAGTCATAAATCGTGCCCAGCAGGCCGCCGCTCAGCTGCGCCGAGCGCTGCTCGTACAGGGTATCGGCCAGCAGGATACAGAATTTGTACAGGTCCTGCTGGAGCACTTCCGTGCTCTCGTAACAGTTTTCATACAGCAGGTCCAACATGTTTACCAGCATGGTCTGCTTGTTTTCGGCGCATTCCGGAATCAGCTTGTTCAGGCGTGAAAGCATGTCAAAATAGGCGAGTTTGTAGGAGGGAAGGGTGGCGGCCCGGGTGATATCGGCAAAGAAGCGCCCCACTCCGCGGGAGATGTCCGGGTAGCTGCACGCCTTGACTGCTTGAAGAATATCGTCCGCGCCCGTATAAGAGAGACGCGTGCGCTGGTTGCGGATGTCGGCCACAAATTCCGGCGTAATGGTGGAATTGGCGTGGAAGAGGCGGTACCGGCAGTTGGCGCTCGCCTCCCGGAAGGCATGGGGCAGATCTCCGGCCGCATAGACCGCGCTGCTGATGCCGCAGGAGAGCGACAGCCCGCAGCTGCGGCACAGCGCTTCGCGGATGGCGTCCAGAATGCAGGCGCAGTCTGCGTCCGGCCCGAAGGCAGCGACCGCCGCGATCCCCTGCCCGTTTTGCAGGTCCACCGCCGCGCCGAAGCCGTCCTGCGCCCCGCACATCGCGGCAAATTCCTGCCGCAAAGCGGATTTGATGCTCCATTGCTGCTTGGGGAGATACGTCTCCACAAAATGAATGGTATCGTCAAAGCGGAACACCAGGACGCGCAGGCCGAAGCGGCTCCAGCGGGAAAGCAGCGTACTGTATTTCTGTACGACGGTTTCGGAAAAGTCCCGCCCGCCAAGCACGCCCAGCAGATACAGCAGGTACTGGGATTCCTCCAGTTGGCTGTGGCTCTCCATAGCGGCTGTCAGAGAAGTCTGCTGCTCCACGAGGTCTTCAAAAATATGAGAGAGCCGGGCGATCTCATCCGGTTCCTCCGCGGGCGTCACGCCGCCCAGCTGGGAGGCGCGCTGTACCAATACGGAAAACGGGCGGGCGGTATTTTGTGCCAGCACATAAGAAAGGCGGAGGCCCGACACCGTGACGAAAGCTGCCAGCAGCACAAGGCTGAGAACAGCTGTGAGCGTAGGCTGATAATATTGCCAGAAATCCAGGGCCTGCACCACCTGGATACCGTAATTCTCCAGCTCGTGGCGAAATACGGCCTTGCCGGAAAGGCTTTCAGGCCCGACTGCGGCAGCACGGGCGGCGGTGATATCGTTGCCGTAAGTGGGGCCAAAGTACAAAAGCAGGTTTTCTTCGCTGTCGAATACATAAATGTCGCTGTTTCCGGCCGCTGTGGCGCGCAGCCCGCGTGTAAAGGAGGTATAGTCCAGCCGCAGCAGCAGTCTGCCGGGAGAGAACACATACGAGGAGGGGATGGGCATCACATACAAAAGGCTTCTGGTATTGCCTGAGAGTTGGGGCACGAAATGGGCATGATCCGCGGCATACACCACTTCCATAAGCTGGTTTTCCGTGAGGCTGCCGCTCAGTTCGTCGCGGCAGTAATCGGCGTAGCTGAACCGCCCGGCGCTGGAATAGATGACGCCGTTGATTTGCGGGTACAGCGAATCTACGTAAACGATGCTGAGGGAGGAGAGAGAGTTGACGGAGGGCGCCAGCATTTCCAGCTCCCAGACGATATTGTGGGGCAGGTCTCTGTTATTATAAAGGTTATAAGCCATGAGCTGGGAATCATTCTGGACGACGATGCCCAACTGTTCGGCACTGGCGATGAAATCCCCGATTTGCTGGCTGGCCTGGCTCAGGGCCATCGTCTGCAGGCTGGCCTGCCGCTGCTGTGTGCGGACAATGGAAAAAACATTGAAAACAGAGAACATCAGAATGATGACCATTACAGCGGTTACATTGAATTTCATCAGCGGACGAAAGAGCCCGGGCAGCTTTTCTTTCATACTCATCACCTCCAATTGTAGAATTTTGCTGTTTTTTCTTCTGTTGTAAAAATATTATAGGAATATTTAACAATAAAAACAAGAATTAAGGGTGTATCTGGGCAAATATTGCGGCGGATGTCAATTTTTGCACATGGCAAATCGTGTTTTGGGTTGTACTATGAACACAAATCCAAAGGACGGACGGTGAAAAAAATGGTTAAAATGCTGCAGGGCGGCCGGACGGCCGCACCGGCACGGACACGCGCCGAAAAGCGGGCGCGCGGCAGGCAGCGGCGCAGGCGGGTGCTCACAAAGCTCAACCAAAGCAAGAGCCTTTACTTGTTTTTGATCCCTGCGATCGTCTATTTCATTATTTTTTGTTATCTGCCGATGTACGGCGTGCAGATCGCCTTCAAGTACTACTCGCCCCGGCTGGGCATCTGGGGCAGCACGTGGACGGGAATGGAGAACCTGAACCGTTTCTTTGATTCATATTATTTCTGGAGGCTGCTGCGAAATACGGTAGGGTTGAGCCTGTATAACCTTATAGTGGCGTTCCCGTTCCCGATTTTGCTGGCGCTGGCATTCAACGAGGTGAAAAGCCCAAAGCTGAAAAAAGCCGTGCAGACCATTTCTTACGCGCCGCATTTTATTTCTGTGGTGGTCCTTGTAGGCATCCTGAACCTGTTCTTCAACCAGGGCAACGGCCTGATCAACGTGTTCCTCGACAAAATGGGTTTTGAGAAGTTCGGGTTTCTCACAAGCTCGGCGGCGTTCCCGTCCATGTATGTATGGTCGGGCGTGTGGCAGAACGCGGGCTGGAACTCCATCATTTATATTGCGGCGCTGGCCGCCATCGACCCGCAGCTGCATGAGGCGGCACAGATCGACGGCGCGTCCCGCCTCCAGCGTATTCTGCACATCAACCTGCCGGGTATCCTGCCTACGGCCATCATCATGTTCATCCTGGATGTGGGCCAGGTAATGAATATGGGCTTTGAAAAAGTATTCCTGATGCAGAACGCCCAGAATACTGAAACGTCGCAGGTGATATCCACCTTTGTATATGAAGCGGGCCTCATCAACAGCGATTACGGGTTTTCCACGGCCATCGGGCTGTTCAACAACATTATCAACATTGTTTTGCTGCTGACAGTCAATAAGATCGCAAAAAAAATCAGCGATACGAGCCTGTTCTAATGGTGGGAAGAAGGAGGTATGGATTATGTCGGCAGTAAAAAGGCGCAAACAAAAATTGGGCGCAGGAGACAGGGCGTTCAATATTGTGCTTGGGGGCCTCACCGCAGTCAGCGTTGTAGTGATTTTGTATCCTCTGATTTTCGTGCTTGTCGCATCCATCAGCGACCCGATGGAGATATTTCAGGGGAACGTGTGGCTGTGGCCGAAAGGCTTCAACCTGGAAGCATACAAGCAGGTATTCCGCAACGGGGACATTTTTACCGGTTATAAAAACACTCTGATCTATACGGTTGTGGGGACGCTTGTCACCATCATAATCACATTCAGCGCGGCATATCCGCTGTCCCGCAAAAAACTGTACGGACGAAGCAAGCTGATGGGGTTTTTCCTGTTCACAATGTTTTTTTCCGGAGGGATGATACCCACTTACCTGATGGTGAAAAATCTGGGCCTATACAATACCATGTGGGCCGTCATCCTGGTGGGAACGGTGTCGGTGTATAACATTATCGTTGCCCGCACTTTCATGCAGAACACGATACCGGAAGAGCTGTATGAGGCCGCATCCATGGACGGCTGCGGAGACATCCGCGTATTCTTTAAAATGGTGCTTCCGCTTTCGGCGCCCATCCTTGCCGTTCTGGTGCTGTTCTACGGCGTGAACTTCTGGAACAGCTATTTCAACGGCCTGATTTATTTGAGCGAGCGCTCGGCCTATCCGCTGCAGATGTTCCTGCGGGAAATACTGCTGAACAACATGGCGGACAGCATGATCGACACCGCGGGTATGGACATCAGTAAGTTTATGGTGGGAGAGAGCATCAAATACGCGGTGATCATCGTTTCCAGCGTGCCGATGCTGGTTTTGTATCCGTTCCTGCAGAAGTTTTTCGTCAAGGGCGTCATGATCGGCGCGGTAAAAGGGTAGACGGGAGGCCGTAAGGCCTCCGGGATATATAAAAAAGAGAAAGAAGGATGAAAGATGAAAAAGTGGTTGAGCATGTTTTTGGCAGCCGTGATGCTGTGCGGCGTGCTGGCGGGCTGCGGCGGCACACAGAGCGGCAGTACGCCTGCGTCCGGCGCGCAGAGCGCGAGCGCGGCGGGGGACTCCAACGTGAACGCCGAGGGCTTCCCCATCGTGAACGAGCCGATCACGCTGCGGGGCATGGTCGCCCTGAACGCGAATGTGAAGGACTGGAACGAGCACCCGGCCCTCAAGCGCATGGAGGAGCTGACAGGCATCCACATCGAATGGGAATGCGTGCCGGACGCGGGCTTCACGGAGAAGCGCAACCTGGCCTTTGCCTCCGATGACCTGCCGGACATTATCCTGCGCGCGAAGATCAGCCCGCAGGAAGAGATGAAATATGCGGCCAACGGACAGCTCGTTGCGCTGGACGAGTATCTGGATTATGCGCCCAACCTTTCGGCGCTGATCGAGCAGGACGACGCCATCCGCAAGGGCATTACCATGCCGGACGGCCATATCTATTCCTGCCCGCAGCTCAACAAGACCGAGGGCAACCTGATCCACCACTACTGGATCAACAAAACCTGGCTGGACAACCTGGGCCTGGAAGCGCCTACGACGGTTGACGAGCTGTATGACGTGCTGGTGGCGTTCCGCGACAACGACCCCAACGGCAACGGCCAAAAGGACGAGATCCCCTACTGCGTGGTGGGTAAGGACTATCCCCACCGTATGTTCTACGACCTGCTCGGCTCCTGGGGCTTCGGCATCAACGGCGTTATGGATTCCGACTATGCCTTCAGCTGGCTGGATATCGACGACGCGGGCAAGGTGCGCTTCATCGGCCGTGAGGACAAATTCAAAAATATGGTGGAATTTTACAACAAGCTGTGGACGGAGGGCCTGGTAGACAAGGAAAGCTATTCTCAGGACCAGACCCAGGCCGCCGCAAAGGTGAACGCCGGCCAGGTGGGCTTTGTGGCCCGCGCGCAGAACACCCAGTGGATGGGCGCTGCCGCTGAGAACTATGTGCAGTGCCCCGTGCTGGAAGGCCCCTACGGCGACCGCGCGCTCATCAACGTGGAGAGCAACGTGCAGATGACGGGCGTTGCCGTCATCACCACCGCCAACAAATATCCCGAAGCAACCATGCGCTGGCTGGACTATTTTTACAGCGAAGAAGGCACCGTGCTGTGCCGCCTGGGCATCGAGGGCGAGAGCTATGAGGTCGTGGACGGCAAGTACCAGCTGCTGGATAACATCAAGAACAACCCCGACGGGCTGACGCTGGACCAGGCTCTGGGCCAGTGGGCCATCTTCCCGGGCGGCTACCTGCCTCAGTATATCACCAACGAAGTGGACCAGAGCGCGGCCCAGCTGCCCGAAACCAAAGCGGCCAACGATGTGGTACGCGATTATGTGGTGCCCTTTGAGACAGTGCCTCGTGTAAAGTTTACCGAGGAGGAGAGCATCAAGCTGGGCACCTATGCGCAGGATATCGTCAACTACGCCACGGAGAATGTGGTGAAGTTCATCACGGGCGAAAAGAGCCTGAGCGAGTGGGACGCCTACGTGGCGGAACTGAACAATATGCCGGTTGAGGATTACATCAAAATCAACCAGGACGCTTACGACCGCTGGAAGGGTTGAGCGGAAAATGCATTATGCGGCGCCCCGCGCCTGTAAACCAGGCGCGGGGGGACGCCGCTCCAAAGGAGAAGAACAATGAAAAAAATCAGATTTGGCGTGATCGGCTGCGGAAGCATCGCCAACGAATACCATCTGCCCGCGCTGCGGCGCGTGGAGGGCGCGCAGCTCGTGTGGGCCTGCGATCTGATCGAGGAGCGCGCGCAGAAAGCAAAGGACGACTTCGGCTTTGAAAAATATACGCTGGATTATCACGACATCCTGAACGACAGCAGCATCGACGCGGTGTGCATCTTCACAAAGATCGAGATGCACGCGACGCTCTGCATCGAGGCGGCCGCCGCGGGCAAGCATATTTTTTCGCAAAAGCCCTTTGCCTATAACATTGAGGAAGGCCGCAAGATCATCCGCGCTGTGGACGAGGCGGGCGTCAAACTCACGCCGTCCTTCATGCACAGCTATATGGACGGCTCCATCGCGGCGCGCAGGATCGTGGAAGAGGGGAAGATCGGTGAGATCCGCCACATCCGCATGCGCAACGCCACCAAAAATCCGTTCGATTCCGCGCCCGGCTACGGCGGCTGTATGATGGACATCGGCTGCCACGGGATGGACCTGATCCACACAGTGGCGGGGTCCTCCATTGAAGAGGTGTTCGCGCTGCACCTGTCCCCGCGGGACGAAAAGCGCAGAGAGGAATTCGGCGAGCGTGCCAACCTGAACGGTGTGGAAAATACCGCCATCCTCAACTACAGGCTGGCCAGCGGCGCAACGGTGTTCCACGAGGTTTTCTGGACGCAGGTGGCGCAGACCAACCGCTTTGAAATGGAAATCTACGGTGCGAAGGGTGTTATCTATCTGTACAATCCCCACCGCAGCGATATCGTATATTATGGCTGGAATCTGGACGGCCATCCCCGCAAGGATATCCACTGGCAGGCCGCCCCCGTCGACCCGCAGTTCTTTGGGTACATTCATCACAAGACATTTGTGGACGATCTGCTGAACGGCACGAACAACAGCAAAACAGCGCGCGACGCATTTATGCCGCTCCAGGTGGTAGAGGCCGCCCGGCGCTCCTTTGAATCGGGCCGCATCGAGCGCGTGCTGGGCATCTGAAGGAGGAATAGAACATGAAAAAACTCGGTTTTATCGTAGAGATGAAGGACTGCAAGGACGCAGCCGACCTGCGCCGCTGGGTGGACCTGGCCCAGCAGCAGGGCATCGACGGCGTGGAACTGCTGTTCAACTCAAAGTGCGGCGTGGACTTCACGCTGGACAAAATCAAGCCTGCGTTTGAAAATACACCCGTGGAGCCCGCTGCCTGCGGCCTCTGGTGGCTGAACACCATCAGCCCGGACCCGGACGAGCGCGCGGCAGTACGCAGGACCATGCTGGAATTTCTGGACATGGCGGAGGCCATCGGCTGCAGGATGGCGTTTTTCAACACCGGCGAGTACGACCCGGAGGACCCGGACAAGAATATCGCCGAGTTCAAAAAAGAATATCTTTACTATAAGGACATCGCGGACAAAAAGGGCATCAAGCTGGCCTGCTACCTGGGCCACGGCGGAAACTTCGTCCATTCCCGCGAGATTTTGGACAAGCTGCTGAAGGAAGTGCCTGAGTTCAACATCAAGCTGGACCCGGTGGGTATTATGCGCAACATGAAGGACGACCCCTATGAGATCATGAAGCGTTACGCCAACCGCATCGCGCACTTCCATGCCAAGGACATTTTCCGCTATGGCGACGACGGCTGGGAGATCGAACCCATCGTAGGCATGGGCCAGCTGAAGTGGAACGTGATGCTGGGTATGCTGTGGAATGTGGGCTATGACGGCTATATCATCATCGAGCCCCACGGCGACGTGTGGGCCGAGCCGGAGAACCGCTGGAAGCACATCGTGCTGGCGAAGCGCCATCTGGAACAATACATGATCCGCTGAGAAAGGAGCCGCTCATGCTGTTATGGGGAGATTTACATAACCACTGCGGCATCACCTATGGTTTCGGAAGCCTGCAGAATGCGCTGAAGATCGCCCGCAGCCATCTGGATTTCTGCTGCATTACAGGACACGCCATGTGGCCGGACATCTATGCGCGTACGCCGGAGACGGAATTTATCGTGGATTTTCACCGGGAGGGCTTTAAAAAGCTTCTGGAGCACTGGGACGAGATCCGGGCCGAGATGGCGCGGCAGAATGACGGCGAACTGGTGACCTTCCAAAGCTATGAGATGCATTCCTCGCTTTACGGAGACCACCACATCATCTCGCCGGATGACACATTCCCGCTCATTTATCGGGACAGCCCTGCGCGGCTGGTGGCGGATTGCGGCGTGCGCGCCATCGCGGTGCCGCACCACATCGGCTATACGCCGGGATACCGGGGCATCAATTGGGAACTGTACGACCAGAACATCTCGCCCTGCGTGGAGGTATGCTCCAAGCACGGCTGCGCCATGAGCGAAACGGCTCCCTATCCGTATTATCACGACATGGGCCCGCGGGATTCCCGCAACACGGTATACGCCGGATTGCGGCGGGGCAGCCGGTTCTGCTTTTTGGGCTCCACCGACCACCACGCCGGGTTCCCCGGCTCCTACGGCGACGGCCTGACGGCTGTTTTGGCAAAGGAGAAAAGCCGGGAGGCCATTTGGGAGGCGTTGCTTTCGGGCCGTGCCTACGCGGTGACGGGCGACCGGATCGAATGCGATTTTACCGTCAACGGCCAGGGCTTGGGCGAGACGGTGCGCGGCGCAAAGAGAAAGCTGCGCTGCGCCGTAAAGGGCGAATACTGGGCCGACAAGCTGGTGATCTATAAAAACTGCAGACCGCTGGCGGTTTTGTGCGGCGAACAGCTTCGCCCGAAGCCTGCCCGTGCGTACAAGCTGCGGGTGGAGATGGGCTGGGGAAACAGCGAGGAGCTGACGCGCTGGGCCGGGCGCATTACAACCGACGGGCGGCTGGCCGGCGCGAACCTGTACCTGCGGGGCCGCAGCCTGCTTTCGCCCACAAACCACGACGGAAGCCCTGTCGAGGTAAACGAGATCGACAACCGTGTGCTGGAACAGGACACGCAGGCCTTTGCCTGGCAGTGCGAGACCGTGCGCAACAAGAGCACGCTGCACCCCCAGACGGACGCCGTCGTTGCCGAGATAGAGGGCGGGCCGGACACTGTGGTAAACGTGACGGTAAATGGCCGTACGCACACGGCGTCCATCGCGCAGCTTTTGGACGGCGGCGTAACCTGGCACGTGAAGCCCTGGCATTCCGAGGCGGTAAAAATTCATGCCGCCGTGCCGGACAGCGCCTATGAAATGGTGCTGGAGGCAGAGGACGAGGGCAGCGGGGGCATGGATGTGTATCATGCGGAATTTGCCCAGAAGAACGGCCAGTGGGCGTTTGTCTCGCCCATATACGCCGGGCTGTAAAGAAGAGGCCCGGCGCAGACGCAAAATGGAAAAACCGCCGCTCGGGACGGCGCACGCTGTACCCGGCACGGAAAAACAAGAAAGAGGGTAAACACAATGTCTATCGCGATTGTAAAAAAGGAAGAAATGGCGCCTCAGTATGACGCAAACGGATTTTCCCGCATGGAAATGCTGCCCGGAACGTTCCCCGGCGCCCACAACTACAAATGCTTTTTGAAGGCCGGGCATGATGTGCAGCCGGAAAAATATGCAGATAAGACCGCAGTGTACTGCTTTACAGCCGGCAAGGGCTATGTCACCACGGATAAGTTCGCCCGCAACATCACCGAACTGGCTTTTTTTGTGCCGGATTTTGACAACGGCGATTTTACCATTCACGCCGTCGAGGATCTGGAGTTCCTGTGCCTGGTGCTGGATATGACAGAGGGAGACCACAAAAATTATGCGGCGTGCCACACAACGCTGCCGATCTTCCGTTCCTTCTCTGAGACGCATGAATATACGCAGGACTGCAAGGGCCCCCACACCCGCAGCTGGCAGGTGCTGTACTCCGGCGAGGTAGGCCGCAATCTGCTGGGCGTGGTGAAAGCCGTGGGCGAAGGCACTGTGGAAAAAGGCCATCCCGCGGTGGACCAGTGGAACTACGGCCTGGACAATGCCGATTTCACGCTGACGGTGGAAAACGAGAGCGTGGCCCATCATGCGGGCGACTGGAGCTTCGTGCCCGCCGGGCTGGACCACTCCCTGACGGCGGAGCCGGGCAAGGAAGTGGCGTACATCTGGTTCGAGCGCTTCGTGAAAGAGCGGGAGGCCTGAATTTCTGCAGCGGCAGAAAAAAACAGAAACGGCGGGATGCGCTCCGGTGTGCCCCGCTCATCCATCAGGCTGTTTCAAGGCAATAGCTTGCCTTGGGGCGGCCTGATGCCAAAAGGGGACGAAGTGATGGAAGTACGGAAACTGAAAACGGCAATCGCAGGCTGCGGAAAGATATTCCCCATGCATGCCGTACCGGTCTCCAGGGACCCGCACGCCGTGCTCACGGCGGTGTGCGATATGAAGCCCGAGCGTGCCGGGGCTGCGGCGGAGCGCTTCGGCTGCCGGGCGTATACGGATTTTGAAGTGATGCTGGAGCAGGAAAAGCCGGATGTGGTGCATATCTGCACGCCGCACTATCTGCATGCGCCGCTGGCGTGCCTTGCCATGGAGCGCGGCTGCCATGTGCTGACAGAAAAGCCTATGGCCATTGCGCTGGCGGACGCGCGCCGTATGCTGGACACCGCGGCCGCCACAGGCAGAACGCTGGGCGTCATTTTCCAGAACCGCTATAACGCGGGTTCCCAGCTCATCCGCCGTTGCCTGGACAACGGAGATTTGGGCGAGGTGCGTGCGGCGCGCGTGCTGCTGACATGGGACCGCTCACCGGAATATTATTCCCAAAGCGACTGGAAAGGCACCTGGGATAAAGAGGGCGGCGGCGTCATCATCGACCAGGCCATCCATACGCTGGACCTGATGCGCTGGTTCATCGGCCGTCCGGTGACAGGCGTACAGGCCAGCCTGGCCAACCGCACGCACCCGGATATTCCGGTGGAGGACACAGCCGAGGGACGGGTGGAATTTGAAGGCGGTGCGTACGGCGCCTTTTATGTGATGAACCACTACTGCACAGACGAGCCGGTTCGTCTGGAGCTGGCGTGCACCCGGGGCAAAGCCGTTATGGAAGGGCCCAAGGCGCGGGTGGAGCTGAACAACGGCCTCACCTGCCTTGCGGACAACGACCCGGCACAGATGTTTGAATACGGGGACGTCAAGCAATATTGGGGCACCAGCCATGTCAAGCAGATCGGTAACTTTTATCAGAGCCTGCTGGGGCTTGCGCCCATGTATGTCACCGCGGAAAACGCCTTTTTGACACAGGAAATGATCTGCGCCCTGTATGAGCACGGCCGCAGGCATTTTGTAAGGGAAGTACGATGAAGGTCATCTATTTTGATATCGACACGCTGCGGCCGGACCATTTGTCCTGCTGCGGGTATGGGCGGCCGACGCCGCACATCGACGCGCTGGCGGCGGACGGGGTGCGTTTTTCCCGGGCGTATGCTTCCAACACGCCCTGCATGCCGGCCCGCGCAGCGCTGTTTACCGGGTGCTTCGGCGTGGTCAACGGCGTGGAGACCCACGGTACGGCTGCACTTTCCGTGGCCACGCCGCCGGAAACGGCCCTGCCCCGTGTACTGTCCTGGGAGGGCGTGCACACGGCGGCGGTTTCTTCGTTCGGGCGGCATCCTGCGCCATGGTTTTACAATGGATTTTCCCATGTGATCGACCCCTCCTACCGCTGCCGTGCGGAAAATTTCCAGCGCTTTCCGGGCGCCGCGGTGAATGAGGCGGCAATGGATTTTCTGGACGGCTTTTGTGGGGAAGACCTTTTCCTGCATCTGCATTACTGGGATCCTCACGGGCCGCTGTCCCCGCCGCCGGAATGGATCGACCGCGGCTATGAGCCGGACACCTCCGCCGTAACCGATGAACAGCTCACCCGGCTGGCCGCATCTCCGCTGTACCGAGGCGGCCGGCATACGGGCGTGCGCAGCCGACGGGAGCTGGCGGAGCTGCTTCGCCTGTATGACGCCGAGATCCGCTATACCGACCATCTGGTAGGGCAGATGTGCGAATACCTGAAAAAAAGAGGCTGGTATGACGACTGTGCCGTGATACTGAGTGCGGACCACGGCGAGCAGTATGGAGAGGGGCAGATGATTCTGGAGCACGGCACGGTGCATGACAGCTGTATCCATATCCCGATGCTGCTCAAGCTGCCGGGCGGCGCCCACAGGGGCGAGGTGTGCGCCCATCCTGTGTATGGGCTGGACATCGCGCCTGCTGCGGCGCGCTTTTTCGGCGTGGCCGCACCGGAGATGTGGCACGGTACAGCACTGCAGGACACGCTGGACGGAACAGCGGCGCCCCGGGAATATCTTGTGTGTGAGCACGGGCTGTACACCTGCCAGAGGGCGGTTTTACAGGACGGCTGGAAGATGGTGCATACCTTCAGCCCCGGCCTGTGGGATTTTGCAGAATATGCCCTGTATCATACGGAAGAGGACCCGCGGGAAACGGCGGATGTAAAGGCCCGGTATCCGGAGGTGCTGGCGCGGATGCAGGCGCTGGAGGCGGAATGGCTGGAGCGCACGCTGCACGGCGCGCCGGACCCGCTTGCACGGCTGGGCGCTGAAAATGCACAGCACGGCCTGCGTGTTGCCCGGGAGGTGACCCGGCGCCTGCATGCGGACAAGGAGCAATAACCGGCTGCCAAAGGGACAAAAGGGTGCGGAAAGCTGAACGCTTTCTGTACCCTTTTTCTATTGACAAACCTAAAAAAAAGCAGTAAGATATGGTTCGCCCCCTAACAAACGGGGCATAGCTGGCGCTTAAAATTCAAGAGCCGCGGGCGGCAGCCCGCATGGCCGCGTCGGGCCGCACTGCCTGTCGCAGGGCGGCCGAAGAGACTGCGGCTGATTTTTTTGAGTCGAATTGTTAGCGTCATAACAAATAATACAGAAAGGCTCCTCGGAGCCGGAGAGAAAGGGGTATCTTTTTATGCTGAGTGTTTTGGCCAAAAGCATCCGCGAGTACAAGAAGCCTTCGCTGCTCGCGCCGCTGTTGGTCTCGGGCGAGGTGGTGATGGAGTGCATCATCCCGTTTGTCACGGCGAATCTGGTAAACCAGATCAAAGCCGGGTGCTCCATCGGCGTCATTGTGCAGTACGGCGCGGTGCTGGTGGTGATGGCTGGGCTGTCGCTCACCTTCGGCGCACTGGCGGGCAGCGCCTGCGCCACCGCAAGCTGCGGCTTCGCGCGCAATCTGCGCAAGGACATGTTCTATAAAATACAGGATTATTCTTTCGAGAACATCGACAAGTTTTCGGTGTCCAGCCTTGTGACACGCATGACCACCGATGTGACCAACGTGCAGATGGCATATATGATGATCGTGCGCACGGCCATCCGCTGCCCTCTGATGCTGGTGTTTTCGTTTGCGATGGCGTTTATCATGGGCGGCAAGATGGCGGTGATCTTCCTGCTGGTCATCCCGGTGTTGGGCGTGGGGCTGGCGCTGGTGGTGCGCAGCACGATGCCGCTGTTCAAGCGCGTGTTCAAAAAATACGATGCGTTGAACAGCTCTGTGCAGGAAAACATCAAAGGTATGCGCGTCGTGAAGTCCTATGTGCGCGAGGAATATGAAAAACAGAAATTCGGTGCGGCGGCAGCAGACGTCCAGCGGGACTTCACGAGAGCGGAGCGCATCCTTGCTTTCAACAACCCGCTCATGCAGTTCTGTGTATATGCGGTGATGGTGTTCGTGCTGTCCTTCGGCTCGTATACGGTCATCACCAGCCGCGGCCTTGCGCTGGATGTGGGCCAGATGTCCTCCATGCTCACGTACAGCTTCCAGATATTGATGAGCCTGATGATGCTCTCCATGGTGTTCGTGATGATCACCATGGCCAGTGAATCGGCTCAGCGCATCGTGGAGGTGCTGTGCGAAGAGAGCGCGCTGCAAAGCCCGGAAAACCCTGTGCGCGAGGTGAAGGACGGCTCCATCGATTTTGATAATGTGAGCTTCAAGTACGCAAAGACGGCGGAGCGCATGGCGCTTTCCGGCATTGACCTGCACATTCGTTCCGGCGAGACCATCGGCATTATCGGCGGCACGGGCTCGTCCAAATCCACGCTGATCCAGCTCATCTCCCGTCTGTATGACGCCACTGAGGGCGCTGTGCGCGTGGGCGGTGTGGATGTGCGCAGCTACGACCTGGAGGCTCTGCGCGACCAGGTAGCCGTGGTGCTGCAGAAAAACGTGCTGTTCAGCGGTTCCATCCGGGAAAATCTGCGTTGGGGAAACAAGGACGCCACCGATGCAGAGATGGAGGAGGCCTGCCGCCTGGCGCAGGCGGATGAGTTTATCCGCCAGTTCCCGGACGGCTACGACACCCATATCGAGCAGGGCGGCGCCAATGTTTCCGGAGGGCAGAAGCAGCGCCTGTGCATTGCCCGCGCGCTGCTGAAAAAGCCCAAGATCCTGGTCCTGGACGATTCAACCAGTGCCGTGGATACGCGCACCGACGCACTGATCCGCCAGGCGCTGCGCCGGTATATACCCGAAACGACAAAGATCATCATTGCCCAGCGCATCGCCTCCGTACAGGACGCGGACCGCATCGTCGTCATGGACGGCGGCGCGGTGAATGCCGTGGGCACCCATGCGGAGCTTATGAAAACAAACAAGATCTACCGCGAGGTGTATACCTCTCAGAACAAGGCAGGTGACGACGATGCCGAATAAAGGAACCGCAAAGCGCCGCGCGCCCAAGGGCGTGCTGGGCCGTCTCATCCGCACGCTGTTCGGTTTTTATCCGGTGCTGCTGCCCGTTACCGTGGCGTGCATCCTGTTCAACGCCGTCGTTAGTTCGGTGCCGTCCATCTTCATGCAGAACGTCATTGCCGCCGTGGAGCAGAGCTGGCAGAGCGGCGATTGGTCCGCCGTATCCGGCCGCATTTTGGGACTGGTGGCGTTGCTGGCGGTGTTTTATGTCCTCAGCCTGGCAGCGGGTGTTGTATATACTCAGCTCATGGCCGTCATCACGCAGGGCTCGCTGGAAAAAATGCGCGAGAAGATGTTCAACGGCATGCAGGACCTTCCCATCCGCTATTTCGATACCCACAATCATGGCGATATCATGAGCTATTATACCAACGATATCGACACGCTGCGCCAGATGATCAGCCAGAGCTTTCCGCAACTTCTGATCTCCGCCGTAACGGTGATAACGGTGTTCAGCATCATGCTGTATTACAGCATCTGGCTGGCCGCCGTGGTGGTGCTGGGCGTGGTGTGTATGGTGCTTGTGGTGCGCAGGATCGGCGGCGGCTCCGCCAAATATTTTGTACGCCAGCAGCAGGCGTTGGGCCGTACCGAGGGCTACATTGAGGAAATGATGAACGGTCAGAAGGTCGTTAAGGTGTTCTGCCACGAGCAGGAGGCCAAGCGCGCCTTCGACGCCATCAATGATGCCCTTTTTTCCGACGCCGAAAAAGCCAACCGCTACGCCAACATGCTCATGCCCATTCTGAACAACATCGGGAATGTGCTGTATGTGGTGGTGGCGCTGGCCGGCGGAATTCTGCTGCTGAGCGGAGCGCCCAACCTGAGCATTTCAGGCCTGGCGTTCAGCATCAGCATCGTGGTGCCGTTTCTGAACATGACGAAGCAGTTTTCCGGCAATGTCAGCCAGGTGTCCAATCAGATCAATTCCATCGTCATGGGCCTGGCCGGCACGCAGCGCATTTTTGCGCTCATCGACGAGCATCCGGAAGCCGACGAGGGCTATGTGACGCTGGTGAACGCGAAAGAGGGGGCGGACGGCACGCTGGAGGAGTGCGCGGCGCGCACAAATGTATGGGCCTGGAAGCATCCGCATGGCGACGGAACTACCACCTATACCCGCCTGACCGGCGATGTGCGTCTGTTTGACGTAGATTTCGCCTACGAAGAAGGCAAAACGGTGCTGCATGATGTGACGCTGTATGCAAAGCCCGGCCAGAAGGTGGCTTTTGTGGGCTCCACCGGCGCGGGCAAGACGACCATCACCAATCTCATCAACCGTTTTTACGATATCGCGGACGGCAAGATCCGCTATGACGGCATCAATATCAATAAAATAAAAAAGGCAGACCTGCGCCGAAGCCTGGGCGTTGTGCTGCAGGATACCAACCTGTTCACCGGAACGGTGATGGACAACATTCGCTACGGGCGCCTGGACGCCTGTGACGAGGAGTGCATCGCCGCGGCCAAGCTGGCGGGGGCGCACGATTTCATCACGCGCCTGCCGCAGGGCTATGATACGCCGCTGAGCGGCAACGGCGCAAGCCTGTCCCAGGGCCAAAGACAGCTGCTGGCCATTGCCCGTGCGGCGGTGGCGGACCCGCCCGTGATGATCCTGGACGAGGCGACCAGCTCCATCGACACCCGCACCGAGGCCATTGTACAACGGGGCATGGACGCGCTGATGACGGGCCGCACGGTGTTTGTCATCGCACACCGGCTGAGCACTGTGAAAAACGCCGACGCCATCATGGTGCTGGACCACGGACGCATCATTGAGCGCGGTACGCACGACGAGCTGCTGGCCCTGAAGGGGACTTATTACCAGCTTTATACCGGCGCGCTGGAACTGGATTGAAGCGCGCGGAAAACACCGGCAGGCGCGCCCCGCTTCGTGCGGAGCGCGCCTGCTTTTTTTGCAGGGCGGGCGATGCTTGCAAAGCGCGGTGCCCGGCGGCTATAATAAGATGTATTTACCACGGAAAGGGGCGGTTTTATGGAAACTGTCGTGGGCGTTTTCGCTCATGTGGACGCGGGCAAGACGACGCTTTCGGAGCAGCTTTTGTACCGGGGCGGCACGCTGCGGCGCGCCGGGCGCGTGGACAGCGGCGACACCTGTCTGGACCATGACGTCATCGAGCGCAGCCGCGGCATCACGGTATTTGCCGACGAAGCGGCGTTTACGGCCTGCGGGCTTCCGTTCCGCTTAATCGACACCCCGGGCCACGCGGATTTCAGCGGCGAGATGGAGCGCAGCATCTGGGCCGTGGACTGCGCGGTATTGGTGGTAAGCTGTGTGGAGGGCGTACAGGCCCATACGGAGACCGTCTGGCGGCTGCTGCGGCAAAACGACGTGCCCGTGGTGTTTTTTCTGAACAAGGCGGACCTGCCCACCGCTGATGCTGCCGGAACGCTGGCGGCGGTACGCGCACGCCTGGGGGCGGATGTGCTGGCGTGCGGGCCGGATTTCTGCGCGGCGGACATTGGAGAGGCCTTGGCGGAGGAGCTGGCCGCGCGGGACGAAACGCTGATGGAGGATTATCTTGTCCGCGGCTATGACGCGCAGGCCGCCCGGGAGCGCGGCGCCGCACTGGTGCGGGCGGGGCTTGTTTGTCCGGCAGTGGTGGGCGCGGCTCTGAACGGCACAGGCGTTGACACGTTGCTGAACGTATTGGCGGCGTTCTGCGCCGCACCGCAGGAAGAGGCCGGAGACGCGCTTTTCCGCGCCCGTGTGTACAAGGTGCGTCATGAGAAAAACGGCGGCCGCATCGTGTTTTTGAAGGTGTTGGCAGGGCGTCTGCGCCCCAAAGAGAATGTGGCCTGCCCGGAAAAGGGCGGGACTGCGTATTACAAGGTGAACGGGCTGCGGGCATACAGCGGCGGAAAAAGCGCGCCGCTGGCCGAAGCGGGGCCTGGCACGCTGTGCGCCGCCGCCGGTCTGGGCCGGGTGATGCCCGGGGATGTTGTGGGGGCGGATGCCCGGCCGGGTATGCCGCCCGCACTGCGGCCGCTGCTTTCCGCCCAGGTATTGGCAGGGCCGGAGCTTCCGCCCCGCCGCCTGCTGGAGCTGCTGCGTGAGGTGGAGGACGAGGAGCCGCTGCTGGGCGTGGAATTCAGCGAAGAGCTGCAGCGTGTGAACGTTCAGGTGATGGGAGAGGTCCAGCTGGAGGTACTGCAGGCCGTGCTGCGGGAGCGGTACGGCGCAGAGGTATCGTTCGGCCCCTGCGGCGTGCTGTACAGGGAAACCATCGCAAACGCCGTAGTGGGCTGCGGCCATTTCGAGCCGCTGCGCCATTATGCCGAGGTACACCTGCGCCTTTCGCCGGGCGCGCCGGGAAGCGGCATAACGTTTGACAGTGAATGCCATACCGATGTGCTGGCACAGAATTGGCAGAATCTCATCCGCACCCACGTTCTGGAAAAGAGCCACCGGGGCGTGCTTACCGGCGCGCCGCTGACAGACGTGCGCGTGACGCTGCTGGCCGGGCGCGCCCATCTGAAGCACACCGAGGGCGGGGATTTCCGCCAGGCCGTATACCGTGCGGTGCGCCAGGGGCTGATGCAGGCGGAAAGCGTGCTGCTGGAGCCATGGTATTCTTTCACGGCAGAGGCGGATGCGGCACTGGCGGGGCGTATCCTGTCCGACATACCGCGTATGGGCGGCCGGTATGAAGCGCCTGTGACAGGCCGCAACGGCCGGGTGGCTGTGACGGGTACATGCCCTGTGGCACAGATGCAGGCCTATGCCCGGGAGCTGACCGCGCTGGGCAAGGGACGGGCGCAGCTTTCGTTGGCGTTCGAGGCATATCATCCCTGTACGCCTGCACAGCAGCAGCACCTGGCCGAACAAACCGGCTACGACCCGGAGAGGGATGTGGAAAACACGCCGGATTCCGTATTTTGCAGCCACGGAGCGGGGTATCCCGTCAAATGGAACGAGGCACCGGCCCAAATGCACATCCAGTTAAAATAAAAGCAGCCGGGACCTGAACCGCCGTTCGCCCACGGGAGGCAGGCGGAGGAAAGAGAGATTCACCATTGCATAGGGAGGGAATTATGACAGATCACAGGGCGTGGGCTAAAATGCTTGCGGAAAAGGCGCTGGCGCATTTTGGTGCGCGGGTATGGTTTATGGGGCTGCAGGGCAGTGTCCGGCGGGGTGCGGCCACAGAGAGCAGCGACATTGATTTTGTGCTCATTTTGGACAGGCTGGACACGGCCGACCTGTCGGCTTACCGGGAATTGGTGCGCAGCATGCCGGACAGCGAAAAGGCCTGCGGCTTTGTTTCAGGCAGGAAAGAGCTGCTGGCTTGGCCCCGGGCGGACCTGTTCCAGTTTTACCATGACACAGAGGCGCTGTACGGTTCACTTTCGGAGGTGGGCGCGCTGTTGTGCCCGCGGGACGCGCGTGGCGCCCTGCACATGGGCGCGGCGAATGTATATCACGCGGCGTGTCACAGCTTTTTGTTCGAGGATGTCTCTGCCAATCTGCCTGCGCTGTACAAGGCCGCGTTTTTTGTCCTGCAGGCGCAGGCCTTTGCCGCGTCGGGCGTGTACTGTGAGGACGCCGCCGCGCTGGAGCGGCATCTGCCCGACGCGGACAGCCGGGCCGTGCTGGCGGGGCGCGGGCAAAAGGCATTCACGCCGCAGGAGACGCCGGAGCATTATGCGCTGCTGGTGCGCTGGGCCGGGGCGGTTTTGCGCGCTTCAGCGGTTGGGCAGGATGCGCGAGATGCGGTAAATTATAGAATAAACGGCTTACAAAACAGGTAAGAGGAAACATTCCTCTCGCTGTGTATCGTATAAGGAGGCTTAAAGTTGCAGGCAAAGTTCACAATACAATACGGCGAATTTGCTGTGGCGCAGTATTTATCAGACAACATAAAGAATGCGTCAGTGTTTGTTCCCACATCGGCGCAGGAAAAAGGAATCGACCTGTTACTGTATAAATTCTGTAGTGGGGTGAATCTGGTCAATACGATTCAGGTCAAGATGTCAAGAGCCTATCGTCACCCAAATAAGAGATATCAAAATATGCTTTGGTTCAACCGATTCACGCCCCAAGATAATGCGGATTGGTTTATTTTGCTTGGACTCTATGCACAATTCCCCTCTGAACCAGATACACCAAGTAAAGCAATTCGGTGGGAAGAAATCATGCTTGCGTTCAAAAACAAAGAAATGAAGCATTTTATGGAGGAGGTCCGGTTCAAATCAGATCCGGAACGGGCAGATAAAATGTTTGGCTTTAGTTTTAACAGTAGAGATGAGATAAGACAAACAAGGGGTTATGCAGAAGAAAGAGATATGAGCGCATATCTGATAGAAAACAGAATAAAGGAGATAGAAAACTCGTTCAAATAAAAGGGGACGTATCTATTAAGAGGTAAGGAACGTCAGCTCTCCCACCGAGAGCGCCGGCTGCAGCGCTTTATTGATGGCCAGCGCCAGCAGCGTCGCGCCCCGGCGGATGATGGCGTCGATGTCCTTGGGCGTCACCACCAGCGGGCGTTTTGCGCCCAGCATCGTGTCGGCCTCCATAACGGTGGGCACGCCTACGGCTACCACGGGCACGCCCAGCGTCTGCTGCGTGAGCGGCGGCGCAGTGTGGGGCGAAAGCCCTGCCGTGGAAAGCTGGACGCTGCATCCCAGCCGGCGCACGTCTGAGGTACACAGGCTGTCCACACACACAACGGCCGCCGGCTCCAGCCTGCGCACCACGCTTTGCAGAAGCTCGGCTGTGGCAAGGCCTGTATTGCCCTCTACCCCCGGTGAAAACGCGGCTACGGGCCGCAGCGCTACATCGTCCCCGGCGTCCGGGTGTTCGCACAGATGGCGTGTGACGAACACGCGGTCCGCGGTTTCGGGGCCAAGGGCATCCGCGGTGACGGCCCGGTTGCCCACTCCGGCTACCAGGACAAGCCCCTCCTTGGGCAGAAGCGCGCGCAGCTGGCTGGCAATGGCCCATACATAAGCCTCGTTGCGGTCGTCGATGGCGGCGAACTGGGGCATATCCAGCGTGATGTACCGTCCTTTGGGGCGGCGCAGGCCGCTGCGCTCAATCTCCACCCGCGTCAGGCCGATGCCCGACGCGGTGGCCGTGAAGGTCTTGACGCCGCGGGGGACGCTCCCGCGGGATTCGGGATACAGTTCGGCGGCGATATCCGTGTATACTGCCATGATATTCCTTCCTTTCGGGAGATAATGCGCCTGTTTGGGCGCTTTTTTCAAAAAAAGGCTTGCCTTGCGGGGCAAAAAGTGGTATTATAAATTGCACTGTTATGGGTATTAAGGAGGTGGTACGATGCCTAATATTAAGTCGCAGAAAGACCGTGTGGTGCAGGCGAAAAAAGAGGCTCTGCACAACAAAGCGATCAAGTCCAACCTGAAAACAGTCGTCAAGAAGGCAGACGCCGCCATTTCCGCCGGCGCCGCCGACAAAGACGCTGCTGTGAAGGCTGCTGTCGTCGCGATCGACAAGGCCGCGGCGAAAGGTGTGCTTCACAAGAACACGGCTTCCCGCAAGGTTTCCCGTCTGGCCAAGGCCGCAGACAAAGCCGGCAAGTAAGCTACGCTTTCAAATAAACCCGCTGTTCGTCTGAACAGCGGGTTTTTTGTCGTGCCTTGGCCGGGTTCTGCGCCCGGCGCAGCGGGGTCAGCTCTGGTCCCGGCTTTTGCCCAGCAGCGCGGCCAGAAAGCCCGCCGTCAACGAGGCTGTCACACCGCCCGCGGCGGCCGTAAAGCCGCCCGTCAGCGCGCCCACAAGGCCGCTCTGCGCCACAGAATCCATTACGCCCTGGGCCAGCAGGTGCCCGAAGCCGATGAGCGGCACCGTGGCGCCCGCGCCTGCAAAATCAACCAGCGGATCGTACCAGCCCAGCGCGCTGAGCACCACGCCCGCCACAACGTACAGCACCAGAATGCGCGCGGGGGTAAGCTTGGTCAGGTCGATGAGGAGCTGGCCTACCACGCAGATCAGCCCTCCCACAAGAAACGCCCATACAAAATTCATCGCACGCCGCCTCCTTTTTCCGTTTCCTCCGGCAATTCGGAGGAAAGCTCGATCAGATGGGCGACGCCCGGGATGCTCTCGCCCTGTAAAAACGTAGTTTGGCTCATCAGCGCGCCGGTGGAGAGGAACAGCACGCGCTTCATGCGGCCCTCGCGCAGCGCGGGCAGCACGTGGCAGCACAGAACCGTGGCGCTGCAGCCCGCGCCGGACCCGCCCGCCTGCACGTTCTGCGCGTCCCGGTCGTATACCAGCAGGCCGCAGTCCTGATGGTTTTCCAGCGGCAGACCTTCCTCCTTGAGCAACTGCAGCAGCAGCGTGCGGCCCACAAAGCCCAGGTCCCCGGTGAAAATGGCGTCAAAGTGCTCTGGTTTTTCGCCCGTATCGGCGAAGTAGCGCAGGATCGTTTCACAGGCGGCCGGGGCCATGGCCGCGCCCATATTGTTGATGTCGGTGACGTTATAATCCCGCACGCGGCCGAATGTGACGGCGCGCACATAGGGCGGACCGCCGGCCGGAGCCAGGATGGCGGCACCGGCGCCTGTTACCGTCCACTGGGCCGTGGGCGTACGTTTGCCGCCATAGTCCAGCGGCGTGCGGAACTGGCGCTCCGCCGCGCAGAAATGGCTGCTGCTCATGGCCGCGGCATACTGCATGTGGCCGCCTGCCACCATGCACGCGGCCAGGCCAAAGCCTTCGGCCATGGTGCTGCACGCGCCGTACAGGCCCAGGTACGGGGTGTCGAACCCGCGCATCGTATAGGCCGACGCGGTGCACTGGCACTGCAGGTCGCCCGCGAACACGGCGTCCAGCGCGTCCGCCTGCAGACGGCCTTTTTTCAGCGCGGCCTCCAGACAGTAGCGGGCAAAATCGCTCTCGGCCTTTTCCCAGGTCTTTTCGCCGCACAGGGTGTCGGCGATGAGCATATCAAAGGCGTCTGCCAGAGGGCCTTCCGCCTCTTTTTTGCCGCCCACGGCCGCATATGCGACGGCGCTGGGCGGAGCTTCAAACAGAATGGTGTCTCCCTTACGCATGCGTTACCCTCCCATCAGCGGGCGGATGAAATGGTAGATCACGCCCCACACAACGCTGGCCAGCATGCCGTAAACGATGACAGGCCCTGCGATGATGAACATTTTTGCACCCACGCCGGAGACAAGCCCCTCGTTGCGGAATTCGATGGCGGGGGCGACGACCGCGTTGGCAAAGCCTGTGATGGGTACCAGTGTACCGGCGCCGGCCTTGGCGGCCAGCTTCTGGTACCAGCCCATTGCTGTGGTAAAGGCCGACAGGCCGATGAGCGTGGCGCTCGTCAGTGTGCCAGCGTCGGTAAGTGTGAAGCCCAGGGCCGCATACAGCGTGCGCAGGCCCTCGCCCAAAAGGCAGATGGCGCCGCCCACGAAAAACGCCCACAGGCAGTCCTTCAAAAGCGGCGAGGGCGGCGACGCGGCCTTGCGCATCTCGTCGTATTTTTTTGCGTCCAGTTTCATTTTTCTGTCGCTCCTTCTGCGAAACATATTTGCGGCGGCCGTTTTCATACTGTCCCCAAAGCCTTGTTGGATGCGTTCCGGCCCGGGAAAGCATAGGATCTTACGGCAGTGGTAAAAGTGTTTGCAGGCGCGGGGCGGAATATGTGCGCGCAAACGCGAAAAAACAGGGCGGGACGCGCTTCGGCATATCCCGCCCTGTTTCGCGGAAAAAAGCGGCGCGCCGCTCCCTGAAAAGGGAAGCGGCGCGCCTGTTGGTTTGATTTGAGCAGGTGAGCCTACCAGTTGTTCACTGCGTGTTCGGCAAAAGCCTGCAGATCGTCGATCTGCAGCACGGTGCCGTCGTCCAGCACGGCTCTGCCTGAAAAGCCGCCGAACATCTGGTGGCAGCAGTTGTCCACGAACAGCACTTTCATGCGGGTGGTGCGGTCATAGCACGGCGTCAGGGTCAGGTCCAGGCGGCCCTCGTCGTCATACAGCCGCCAGGGCTTCATGTATTCGGTGTCCAGGTCAAAATGCACGCGGCCCAGCTTATGGTATTTCCCGTTGTAGAACAGCATGTTTTCGGTGGCCTGGCTGGTGTTGCCGAAGCCGGTTCCCAGGTTGAAACCGAAAATTTTGCCATCCACTGTGCCGGTGCCGTTGGACCAGTACCATTCATTGTGGAACGGCCACACGCCGCGCCCCCAGTCCAGCAGGCCGAAAGCGCCGTCTCCGAAAATGTATTCCTTTCCTCCGCATACCGCCCGGCCGCGGGCCGTCATGCAGTTGATCTTGTGGTTATAATAGAACGCTGTTTTGTATTCATCAAAGGGGATATGGATGACCAGAGAATAGGGGTTTTTGCGCTCCAGCGTGATGTTCGCTTCAAAATCCGGCGCGGAAAACGAAAGGTAACGCGTGTCGCCCTCCACCTTAAAGCGCAGGTGCACGCCGCCTTTGTCGTAGCATATATCGCTGTCCTGCTCGGCGTTTTCAGGCAGATGCAGGCTGCCGAAGGGCAGGGCGAGCAGCTTGCTGATATTGGCGATGACTTCACCCGTTTTGAAGTTGAACAGCATCACCGCTACCTGGCCCGCATAAGAGGCATGGCCATATGTAAACTGGAGACACTTTTCGCCGTCGGACACCTGATAGAAGTCCCATTCCTTGATGCGGTAGAACGGGGCTTTGATATCTGCGCGGCGGTAAGTACAAATGGACCGTTCCGAATAGCCGGGCGTGATGACGCCGTGTTCGTCCAGCACGGGGCCGGGCGTGGTGATGTGGCGTTCCTGCATGCGTATTCCTCCCCCGGACGGACGCGTTTTGCCGCGCCGCCGCAAAAGCGTATTTTTAAAGAGCTTATTTACAAACAGTATAGCACACATCCGCCCATGCGGCGTAACAAATTTGTCGGCGGTTATTTGTGCTGTTTTGCGCGGGTACCATGTGCCGGTACATATACCAAAAAAGGGGCCCGCTTTGCACGGGCCCCATGAAAGGAGGTCGGGCCGGAAAAAGAACGGCCCGGGATTCAGTTTTGGGCGGCGCTTATTCGCCGTAGTAAGCTTCCCTGTACAGCTCCTTGATTTCGGACACCAGGGGATATACCGGGTTTGCGGTGGTGCACTGGTCCTCGAACGCCTTGTAGGAAAGCTCGTCGACCTTGCTCATGAACTCGGCCTCGCTGACGCCGCAGTCCTTGATGCAGAGCGGGCGCTCGGTGACGGTCATCAGTTCCCGGATGGCCTTCACAAGGCAGTCCACTGCCTCGGAGATGGGCGTGTCCGCGCTGCACAGGCCCACGCGGCGGGCGATCTTCGCATAGCGCTCGTCGGCCACATATTCCTTGTATTTCGGGAATGAGGCGAACTTGGTCGGTTTGGTAGCGTTGTATTTGATGACATACGGCAGCAGGATGGCGTTGGCGCGGCCATGGGGAATGTGGCACTCGGCCCCCAGCTTGTGCGCCATGGAGTGGTTCAGGCCCAGGAACGCGTTGGTGAAGGCCATGCCGGCGATGCAGGACGCGTTGTGCATCTTTTCGCGGGCCAGCGGGTCGCCGTTGTAGGATTTCTCCAGATAAGTGAACACCATTTCGATGGCGTGCAGCGCAAGGCCGTCGGTATAATCGCTGGCCATGACGGATACATACGCCTCAATGGCGTGGGTCAGCACGTCCAGGCCGGTGTCGGCCACGATGCTCTTGGGCATCGAGCGGGTGAACTGCGGGTCGATGATGGCCACGTCCGGCGTCAGGCGGTAGTCGGCCAGGGGATATTTGATGTTGCCGTTTTGCTTATCCGTAATGACGGAGAAGCTGGTGACCTCGGAGCCGGTGCCGGAGGTGGTGGGGATGGCGACCAGTTTGGCCTTCTGGCCCAGCTTCGGGAACTTGAACGCACGCTTGCGAATGTCCAGGAAGCGCTGGCGCAGGCCGTCGAAGCTGGTGTCCGGATGCTCGTAGAACAGCCACATGCCCTTGGCCGCGTCGATGGCCGAGCCGCCGCCGATGGCGATGATGACGTCCGGCTGGAAGGCGTTCATGGCCTTGACGCCGCGCATGATGCACTCAACGGACGGGTCGCTTTCCACGTCGGAGTAGATCTCGCTGTGGCAGTATTCCTCGCGCTTGCGCAGGTAGTACAGGACTTTGTCCACATTGCCCAGCTTCACCATCATCGGGTCGGTGACGATGAAGGCGCGGGAGATGCCCTCCATCTTTTCCAGGTACTGGATGGAATCCTCCTCAAAATAGATGCGGGGCGGCACCTTGAACCACTGCATGTTGACCCTCCTCTTGGCGATGCGCTTTTTGTTGATGAGGTTCACCGTCGTGACGTTCTGGGACACGCTGTTCTTGCCATAGGAGCCGCAGCCCAGCGTCAGGGAAGGCGTGTTGGTATTATAGATGTCGCCGATGGCGCCCTGGGAGGACGGGCTGTTCACAATGATTCGGCCCACGCGCATGGCCACGCCGTATTCATCGGCGATCTTCATGTCGCCGGTATGAATGACGGCGGAGTGGCCCAGGCCGCCCAGCTCCAGCATCTTGTTGGCGTAATCAAAGCCCTGCTGCTTGCTGTTTACAACAAAGTAGGCCAGCACCGGGGAAAGCTTTTCCTTCGCCAGCGGATGGTTTTCGTCCGGCGAGGAGATGGGCGCGATGAGGATCTTCGTTTTTTCGGGCACCTTCAGGCCGGCCTGCTCGGCGATCCAGTTTGCAGATTTGCCCACCAGCGGGCCGTAAACGCCCTTGCTGGGGTCCGGGAACATGAATTTCGTCAGCTTTTCCGTTTCTTCCTTGTTGAGGAAGTAGCAGTTGTTGGCCTTCATATAGTCTTCGAACGCTTTGGCGATCTCTTCGTCCACGATGACGGCCTGCTCGGAAGCGCAGATCATGCCGTTGTCGAAGGTCTTGGACATCATCAGGTCGGTGCAGGCGCGGTGCAGGTCCGCGGATTTTTCAATATAGCACGGCACGTTGCCCGGGCCGACGCCCAGCGCCGGTTTACCGCAGCTGTAAGCGGCCTTTACCATGCCGGGGCCGCCCGTGGCCAGGATGGTGGCCACGCCGGGGTGGTTCATCAGCGCCCCCGTCGCTTCGATGGACGGCGTGTCGATCCACTGGATGCAGTTCTCCGGCGCGCCGGCCTTCACAGCGGCCTCATATACGATGCGCGCAGCCTCGGCCGAGCACTTCTGCGCGGACGGGTGGAAACCGAAGATGATGGGGTTGCGCGTTTTCACGGCGATCAGGCTTTTGAACAGCGTAGTGGAGGTGGGGTTGGTGGTGGGGGTGACGCCTGCGATAACGCCTACAGGCTCGGCCACTTCCACATAGCCCTCCATCTCGTTCTCGTCCAGCACGCCCACGGTCTTTTCCTTTTTGATGTCGTGCCAGATATACTCGGTGGCAAACATATTCTTGATGACCTTGTCCTCGTACACGCCGCGGCCGGTTTCCTCCACGGCCATGCGGGCCAGCTCCTGGTGCTTGTCAAGGCCGGCCAGCGCCATCTCGTGCACGATGTGGTCGATCTGTTCCTGATCCAGCGTCAGGAATTCCTTCAAAGCTGCCTGGGCTTTTTCCACCAGGCCGTCGATCATTTTGTTCACAGGGTTCTCCACGGTCTCCACAGCGGGGGCCGGAGCGGTTTTGGCGGTCGTCTTTTTCTCTGCCATCAGTTTGTCCTCCCAAAGTTCATTGATATGGTTTGAACGGTTCGTTTTGTGATTTTAGGATGCTTTCTCACTGACACTATCATACCATATCGTTAAAAGTTTATCAATGTACAACACGACGAATGTTATAAGTTTAACAAAGCTCTTTTGTGCATTCTAACAAAAGAAGAGGAAAGAAGATTGTGAAAAATTTCTGCAGAACCGGCACGAAATGCGGGATATACCGCCGGCTTGTTTCGTTTTTGGATGTATTTGTGTATAATGAAAAGAAAACGGCGCCTTACGGCGCAAAAACAAATTGCAGGCGCGCCAAGCGCAGGGAGTAAAAAGCTATGGAATGGACAGACATCAAGACGACGGTGCCGGCGGTTTGGGCCGAAACGGCGGAGGCCATTGCCACGGGCATCTCGGGCGGCGGCATCTACATCGAGGATTACCGGGATCTGGAGGCCCAGGTGGAGGCCATTGCTCACGTTGACCTCATTGAGCAGGAACTGCTGGATAAAAGCCGGGATGAGGTAGCGGTGCACCTGTACATTGCGCCGGACGAGAATTTTGCGGAGATCGGAGAGCTGATGCGGGACCGCCTGGAGCGCGCCGAGGTGCCTTACCGGATGGAATATACGGGTGTGCGCCAGGAGGACTGGGAGACGGGCTGGAAGGCATACTACCACGCTATGGATATCGGCACACGGCTGGCTGTGGTGCCGAGCTGGGAAGCGTACGAAACGGACCGCGCGGTCATCACGCTGGACCCGGGGATGGCCTTCGGCACCGGCACGCACGAGACCACGGCCCTGTGCCTGGAAACGCTGGATGGCCTGGTGAAGGGCGGCGAGCGCGTGTTGGACATCGGAACGGGCAGCGGCATTCTTGCCATTGCGGCATTGAAATTGGGCGCGGCCAAAGCGGAAGGCGTGGACATCGACCCGATGTGCGTGCGCACGGCAGGCGAAAACGCGGCCCTCAATGGCGTGCAGAACGACCTTACGGTACTGGTGGGCGACCTTTCCGAAAAGGCCACGGGTGTATACGACGTCATCTGCGCCAACATCGTGGCCAATGCCATCATCCACCTGGTGCCGAACGTACCCGCGTTGCTGGCAAAGCATGGAACCTTTCTGGCCAGCGGCATCATCGACACCCGCAAGGATGAGGTGATCGCCGCGGTACAGGCCGCAGGCCTTGCACTGCGGGAGGTAAAGGAAAAGAACGGTTGGGTGGCGCTGGTGTGCGGCCACACAGGGCGGGAATAACTGCGCGCCAAGCACAAAGGCGGAAATACCGTGCATACGCCGGGTGCTAAATTATCTGCCACCGGGCTGAAATGGATTGCGTATGCCTGTATGCTGCTCGATCATTTTGCATACGCCTTTTTGTATTACCGCTCTCCTGCATGCATTGCGCTGCGCACCGCCGGCAAAATGACGCTGCCTATTTTCTGCTTTCTTTTGGCGGAGGGCTATTGCCACACCAAAAGCGTGCGCCGCTATTTGATGCGGCTGCTGATGTTTGCAATGATTTCGCAGCCGTTTTACAGCAGCTTTTGCGGCTGAGTGTATACGCGCGAATGGAAATTTACGGTATTTTCGGGCGGAGGCAATGTGTTGTTTACGCTGTTTCTTGCGCTGCTTTCGCTTGTGGCATGGGAGCACATCAAGCCGTTGTTCGCACGGTGCGCCGCTTGCGCCGCCCTTTTCGTCTGCGCCGCTCTTCTTCCTTTGGATTGGGGCTGGTATGCGTTGGCCATTGTTTGGGGCTGCTTTTACATGCGCGACCGCAGCGGCCGCCCGGCTTTGCTGCTGTGCGGTATCTTTACGGTAATTGTCGCGTCGCTTTGGCTTGGCGCGCTGCCCAATTTGGGCTCGCAGTATCTGCAATTTTTCGGTGTGTTTTTTTCGCTTTTGCCAATGCGGCTGTACGACGGCACGCCCGGCGCCGGTGCGCGCGTGAAGTGGAGGTTTTACCTCATCTATCCGGCGCAGTTTATCTTAATTCCGCTGCTTGGCATGCGGCTTGCGCCTTAAACAGCGCACCGCAGTGCCGCGCCCTTGCGCCATAAATACACAGAAGGAGTTTTATTATGCCCCACCGTTATTTTACAACTGATATCTCCGGAGGCACGGCCGTGCTGTCGGGGGCGGACGCGCATCACCTGGCCCATGTGATGCGTGCCCGGCCCGGCGAGACCGTTACGCTTTGCGACGGCAAGGGCACGGACTATGCCTGCGCGGTGCGCGGCTTTGGCCCCGATACGGTAGAGCTGGAAATCCTTTCCAGCTCTACCAGCGTATCGGAGCCGGGCGTGCGGGTTACGCTATATGTGGGTTACCCAAAGCAGGATAAGCTGGAGACAATCGTCCAGAAGGCTGTGGAGCTTGGCGCCGTGCGGGTAGTGCCGTTTTTCAGCCGCTACTGTGTGGCTGCGCCAAAAAAGGAAGAGCAGAAAAACCTGCGCTATAACCGCATCGCCTTTGAGGCCGCCAAGCAGAGCGGACGGGGCGTGGTGCCGCAGGTGGAACTTCCGGTAACATACAAACAGATGCTCGCGGACGCAGCGCGCAACGACGCGGCGTTTTTTTGCTACGAGGCGGGCGGGGAGCCATTACTTAGCCGGCTGGGCGGCGCCGAGACCATCGGCCTCATCACCGGCAGCGAAGGCGGCTTTTCCCCCGAGGAAGCGGCCGCGGCCCGCGAAGCGGGATGCGTACAAATCGGCCTGGGGCCGCGCATCCTGCGTTGTGAGACCGCGCCGCTGGCGGCGCTCGCTGCGGTAATGACCCTGACCGGCAATTTACAATGACCTTCCCGCGCGCCGCCCGGCGTCTGCGGGCAGGCGAAAGGGAGTTTGTATTTTGCCTAAGAAAACTTTGGTCCTTACCCTCGCGCTGGTGCTTGTGGCGGCGCTGTTCGCAGGCTGCTGGGGCAGCTCCGGCAGTTCGTCCTCCAAGCCTTCGTCCAGCTCCTCCATGGCGCCCAGCTCCTCGTCTGTGACATCCGGCTCCGGCAGCATGTCCGGTTCCATGTCCGGCTCCATGAGCGGCGTCCCCGGCGACGGCGGCGCTGCCTCCGGCTCTGTTTCCGGCAGTATGTCCGGCAGCGGCGCGGGCGGCGCTTCTTCTTCCGGCTCCATGAGCGGTTCCTCCTCGGCTGCGGCACCCGCCGCAGCCCCGGCGGACGGCGACGGCTGGATGACGCGCCTTGTCAACGCCGGGAACCCTCTGCCCGAGGGTTTTACCGTGGAGACCGTGGACATCAGGGGATACGAAAACCGTCCTTTTGACAAGCGCGCGGCGGCGGACCTGGAGGCCATGCTGGCGGACGCCGAGGCGGCGGGCTGCAAGCTCTACTTAGTGTCGGGCTACCGCAGCGTGGAGCGGCAGACGGCGCTGTTCAAGCGCAAGACAAATTCCTTCATGGCGGAGGGCTTCAGCCGGGAGGAGGCCGAAAAACAGGCTGCCATGTGGGTGGCGCGCCCCGGCACCTCGGAGCATAACACGGGCCTTGCCGCAGATATCGTTTCGGCGGACTGGTATTCGAAGCACAGCGACCTGACGGCGGATTTTGAAGACACGCCGGAATTTGAATGGCTGTACGCCCACTGCGCGGACTACGGCTTCATCCTGCGCTACCCCAGGGGAAAAGAAAATGTCACGGGCGTGACGTATGAACCGTGGCATTATCGTTATGTAGGTAAGGATGCCGCGAAAGCCATCATGCAGGCGGGCGGCACCCTGGAAGAATACACCGGGGCGCATACCGCCTGATGCAGCGACGCGCCCGGGAAGACGGGGCGTGGATACGAGTGGCATTTATAAAAAAATACGCGGGCACGGTATTGGGCGCGGCGCTTCTGCTGGCGCTGGCCGTGTTCGGCATTACATATCGAAACGAGATCTGGGCCGTGCTGACGCAGCAGGATGCGCGGGATGCGTTTATTGCGTTTGTCCACGACAGCGGTTTTTTGGGCCTTCTGGCATTTTTGGGCCTGCAGGTGCTGCAGGTGGTGGTGGCCGTGCTGCCCGGCGAACCGGTGGAGCTGATGGCGGGGCTTTTGTACGGTACCTGGGGAGGGCTGGCCTTGTGCCTTTTGGGCGTGGGCCTTTCCAGCGCCGCAGTTTATTACTGCGTGCGTGCCGCGGGTGCCAGAGCCATCGACGCTTCCGTTCTGGCAAAATACCATTTTCTGCGGGACGAGGCGCACGTGAAGTTCTTTTTGTTCCTGCTGTTTTTCATCCCGGGCACGCCCAAGGACGTGCTCATCTATCTGGGCCCGTTCCTGCCCGTCAGGCCCCATGCGTTTTTTCTCATCTCCACACTGGCGCGCATCCCGTCGGTGATCACCAGTACCTTTGCGGGCAGCCAGTTCGCCGAGGGAAGCTGGGACGTGAGCCTGGTGGTGTTCCTTGCCACCGGGGCTGTGGCGGGGCTGTGCGTGATTTTTCAGGACCGCATTCTGGTAGGCATTGCCGCGCTGAAGGGGAAATTCAGTCTGGAAAAGCACGGGGATTTGTGATATACTGCCTGTGGATTTCCCAGCAGAGAGCTGGGGACTGATTTTCCAGCAAACATAAAGGAGCGACAACGATGCGTGAATATAAGATCCTGACGGATTCCACCACGGACCTTTCGCCGCAGCTTGTGGCGCAGACGGGCGTTACTGTACTGCCCATGACCTATACCATCGGCGAAAAAAGCTATCGGAACGACCCTGAGGAAACAGACCTTTCTTCCGGGGACTTTTACGATATGCTCCGCGGCGGGGCTATGTCCACCACCAGCCAGATCAATGTGGAGACATTCCGGGAAGTGGCGGGTAAAATGGCGCGGGACGGCTTCGACGTGCTGTATGTGGGTTTTTCGTCCGGGCTGTCCGGCACATTCAACTCCGCGCGCATCGCCTTCGAGGACCTGAGCGCAGAATATCCGGAGCACAAATTCCTCGCGGTGGACAGCTTGTGCGCCTCCATGGGCGAGGGCCTGCTGGTCTACCATGCGGCGCAGCAGCAGAAGGCGGGCCGCAGCATTGAAGAAACGGCCCGGTGGCTGGAGGAAAACAAGCTGCATCTGGCCCACTGGTTCACGGTGGACGACCTGAATCATCTCAAGCGCGGCGGGCGTGTGTCCGGCGCGGCGGCGTTTTTCGGCACGATGCTCAACATCAAGCCGGTGCTGCACGTGGATGACGCGGGTCATCTGATCCCCATGGAAAAGGTGCGCGGCCGCAAAGCCAGCCTGGACGCGCTGGTGGCGCATATGGAAAAGGACGCAGTGGACCCGGCCTCCCAAACGGTGTTCATCAGCCACGGGGACTGCCGTGCGGACGCGGAATATGTAGCGGACCTGGTGCGGGAAAAATTCGGCACGCAGGATATCCGCATCCATTCCATCGGCCCGGTCATCGGCAGCCATTCAGGCCCCGGCACAGTGGCGCTTTTCTATCTTGGCCGCACGCGTGGATAAAATACTTGAAGTATAAACCGGATTTAAAATAACAAAACCAGCCCCCGGCCGCGCAGGATAGACCCGCGGCCGGGGGCTGGTTTGTATTCGCAAAATATGCACGGAAATACCTGAGGCGGCGGGCAGAGTTCCTCATTGCGCGCGTTCCCGTTTTTTGCTATGATGGGAACAGGAATCATCTGCTTGCCGCGGGCGGTTTTTCGCGGCGGAAAAGGGGGAATGCAGCAATGAGCGCACAGGAAAAAACGGCGGGCGGGCTTTCGCGCCGCAACCTCTGGGCGTATCCCGTGGGCACCGTGGGCCGGGATATGGCCGGATGCATGTTTACCAACTATCTGCTCACCTATGTGTTGTTCACCAAAACGCTTACGTCGGTGCAGTTTGCCTGCATCAGCGTCATCATGGTGGCGGCGCGCGTATTCGACGCTTTCAACGACCCGATCATGGGCAACGTGGTGGAGGCCACGCGTACGCGCTGGGGCAAATTCAAGCCATGGATCGCCATTGGCGGCGTGCTGAGCGTCATCGTGTTCATCACCTCGTTTTCCACCACGCTTCAGGGCTGGGCTTATGTGGCGGCCTTCGGCTTGTTGTACTTCGCGTACAGCGTCGTATTTACAATGAACGACATCGCCTACTGGGGCATGGTGCCGGCGCTGGCGCGCCGCGCCGACGACCGCAACCGTCTTACCTCCCGCACGGTGCTGTTTGCGGGCGTGGGGCAGTTTCTGGGCGGCATCGTTGTACCCACGTTTACGGCGGGCAGCCTTGTGATCGGCGGCAACGCCGTCACCGCGTACCGTGCCGTTGTCCTTATTGTATGCGCTGCGTTTACGGCTACACAGCTCATCACGCTGCTTGTGGTGCGCGAGCCGTCTGCGCGGGACGAAGCGCCCGCCGAAAAGGTCGGCATCCGGAAGGCCTTTTCCACCATTGCCCGCAACGATCAGCTTGTCTGGTGCGCCGTTGTTTTTCTGATTTTTTCCGTGGCGCAGACACTGATGGGCGGCGGCCTTTCGGTGACATACCTGTATTTTGAATTCGGCTACAACGGCCTGCTGCTGTCCATCTTCAGCATTCTGGGCAATGTGGCGGGCGCGGTGCTGATGCTCGTGTTCGCGGCTCTGTCCGGCCGTTTCACCCGCGCGCAGCTGATGAAGGCAGGCGCTTTCGGCGCTGCGGCGGGATACCTCTGCATCATGCTCTCCGGCCTGTTCATCCCGCGGGAGATGTGGGCGCTCAAGTTCACGATGCTCACCGTGAGCAACCTGTTTGCATTTCTGGGGCAGACGCTGGTTTACCTTATTATGATCATCTGCATTGCAAATACCGTGGAATACAACGAGTGGAAAACGGGCCGCCGGGAGGAGGGCATCGTCTTTTCCGTGCGGCCCTTCATCACCAAGCTGGGCACTGCGCTGGTGCAGCTTCTGGTGCTTGTCATCTATCTGGCGGTGGGAGTGCGCGCCGTGACGAACCAGATCTCCGATTTGGAGAACGCGGCCTCCCAGGGGCTGATCACCATAGCGGAAAAGACGGAACGAATCGGGGCGGTGCTGGCCTCGGTGCCCAGCGGCAAAAGCGCCGCGCTGCTGGTCTGCATGACGGTCATCCCGGCGGCGCTTCTGTTGGCTGCTTATTTCATCTACCGTGTCAAATATACGATCACGGAAGAATCTTATGAAGCGATGGTGCGGGATATTGAGGCGCGCCGCGCGGCGAAAGGAGAAACAGCGGAATGAAAGGCTGGAAAACGGCACTGGCGCTGGGCGCCGCGGCCGCGGCTGCGGGAGCTGTGGCCGGAGAGTACTTTTACCGCTTTGCGCTTACACAGCAAATCGACAAAACAGCGGCGTTCAACGCGCCGCATAACCGTCCCACCGGCGCGCCCCGGGGCACGCTGGCGGCGGACAGGGAATGGCTGAACGCGCAGCCCCATGAGGATTGGTGGCTGACCTCGGGCGACGGCCTGCAGCTGCACGCTCTGTGTGTGCGCGCGGGCGGGAATGCGCCCTGGGCGGTGCTGTGCCACGGCTATACCGGGCAGGCATCGGGCATGGCGGAATACGCGCGCCGGTTTTATGACGCGGGCTTCAGCCTGCTGCTGCCGGACGCACGCGGCCACGGCCAAAGCGAGGGCGGGTATATCGGGATGGGCTGGCCCGAGCGGCGGGACATTGCCGCATGGGTGCAGCGTGTTACCGCAGAGAACGGCGCGCCGGATATCGTGCTCATGGGCGTGTCCATGGGGGCCGCCACCGTAATGATGACGGCGGGCGAGCCTCTTCCGCCCAACGTGCGGGCGATCGTGGAGGACTGCGGCTATACCACCGCATGGGAGGAGTTCCGTTATCAGCTGAAAAAAACCTATGGCCTGCCGCCGTTTCCCGTGCTGTACACGGCAGACGCGCTGCTGCGCCGCCGGGCGGGCTTTTCTTTGCGGGAGGCCAGCGCTGCGGCACAGGTGGCGCACTCCCGCACGCCGATGCTGTTCATCCACGGCGGGAAGGATGCCTTCGTTCCCTTTGCCATGCTGGATGAGGTGTATGCGGCGGCGCGGTGTCCCAAGGAAAAATATGTGGAGCCGGATGCAGGCCATGCGGAGTCCCTGCGCATGGCGCCCGCGCGCTATTGGGCAAAGGTGTTCGGATTCATCGGCCGCTGGATGCCGCTGCCCGGCGCGGAGCGGACAGTGGCTGCGGACCCGGCGGAAAAGCCGGTATAAGGCGTCGCATACATAAAAGAAAAAGCAGCGGAGAACAGGCAGATGCTGCCTGTTCTCCGCTGCTTTTGTTGTGACATACTGCTTGAACACAAAGAAGGAAAGCATATCCCGGTGCTTAAAACAGGGCGGAGACGCCGTCCACGACTCCGGACCGTGTGAAAGGGTCCGGCTGAGCGAAAGGATGGCCGTTCCGGTCGGTGAGGGCGGCGCGGGCCGCGTCCTCCATACGCTTGTACCGGATCTCTACGGAGAGAGGGCCGGGCATGCGATAGGGGACGAGCGTCCCGGCGCCGGGTACGGCGGCCCGCACGGTGCGGTAGATGTCGTCGCACACAGCCTGGGGATGCCGGCTCAAAGCAGACGTCCAGGAGAGCGCCTCCTTCGTCACAACGGCGGCGAGGCCGGGAAACAGCGCACGGGCCTCGGCCACACAGGCGTCGTCGCCCGCGCAGAACAGCACCGGAACGCCCAGCTCGCCCGCGTATGCCGCGTCGATGGCAAGCTCGCCCGCTTCTTTTCCGTCCAGCTTATAATATTGGAACGCGGTGGAACAGAAGGTGTGGGCCAACACGGCCCGGGAGGTGTTTTCCCGCGCATGATAGCCGATGAACAGCACGGCGGTATAGCTTTTGTCCATGCCTGCAAAGCGGCCTCTGTGCCCGCTGCCCAGCAGGATGCGGCAGCGTGGGTCCAGCAGGTCGTACTGCAGGTTTACGCCTGTGCCGTGCGCGTCCCAGACGACGACCTCCTGCGCGCCTGCGTCGAACAAAGCACGGGCCGCTGCGTTCGCCTCCCGCGTGGCCTGCAGGCAGGCGAACCGGTAGTTTTCTCCGCTGCCCAGGCCCTTTCCCGGTTCGCCCACCACACAGGCGGGGCCTTCGCAGTCTACCGCGATATAAAATTTCATGGCGGCACTCCTTTTTCCTTCACTTGAAGCGTCAAACGTTCACAGCTTCAGCAGCCCCAGCCCCGAGCCGAGCGGTTTGCCTTGCAGCAAAAGCTCCTTTGCGCCCCGCTGCAGAGACGTGCGCTCAGGCAGCGCGGCGTCCGGGATACCCGGTGCGCCGAACAGCCAGAGACGGCCGGAATTGTCGTCGGGATCCCAGTCTGCCAGCGTGTAATCCTCCATAAAATTGCGAATGCCGGAACCGGGCGGGAGCAGCTCCTTCACGCGGGGCGAAAGAAGCCATGTGCGGCAATAGGTCAACGGCAAAGCGCCGTCGCGGGCAAAAAAGTCCGCACGCCGCGCATAGGAGGCATGGAGCGCTTCGGGCATACACATCGCATCGCCGGGAATATGCACCGAGAGCGCGGGCGCGCCCGCCGCCGCGCCCAACGGCCCGGCAAGCTCAGCGGGCAGGGGAAGCGCCTCGAATTCCAGTGTGCCAAGGCGGAGCAGCCGCCCGCAGAGCTGCCGCCAGACCCAGAAGCCGCGGTCGAACTGCCAGCGGCCTGTCCAGCGGTGCGTCTCGTTCAGAAAACGGGAAAAGCAGCCCATCGTGGCAAGGTAGACATCGTCGGGAACGCCCCGCGCCGCATAATGTTTGCGCGCCTCCAATGCGGCGGACAGCAGCACGGCCAGCTCCAGCAGCCCATTGGGGCACAGCGGCGCGCATTTCGCCTGAAGTTCACGCATGGCGGCTTCGGCCCGCGATGCATCCAGCAGAGCGGGGATATGGCGCAGCAAGGGCGCCGCCTGTGCCGAAGCGGCCTGCGCAAGGCAGGCTTCGGCGGCGGGGCCGGGAATCGAAAGCTCGATGCACAGCGCGTGCAGGGCCGGGATGTCAAAGGCTTCCATGGCTGCCTCCTTGTTTGTTGTGCAAAGGCCGGCCCGGCCCCTTCGCTGTAAAGGGCTTTCCGCCGGGCCGGCCTGCGGCACCGGTTCCGGCCGCCCTTGAGCACGGCCGGAAAAGCGCGTTATTTTTCGGTAAACTCGGCCAGCTCCACTGCGGAGCCGCCGTGTGTGCGGGAGTGCTCGGCCGCCAGCGCCATCACGTGGCTTTCCACCGAGGCGTCCACCGAGGTGAGGCCTTGCGCACCGCCTGCGGCGATAAGCTCGCACACATAATCCATCATCAGCGCGTCGCCGCCGCCGTGACCGGCAAAGCGGTCGGGGATGGTGCCCAGGTCCAGAACCTGCTCGGGCTGTCCGAATTTGCGCAGGTACAGTACGTTGGCGTCCATATCGCCTTCGATCTCACCCATCGTACCCATCACCTTGATGCTGCGGTAGCATTTTGCCGTGAAGGCGCTCATGGTGAAGGTGGCTGTCGCGCCGCCGGCAAAGCGCATGGAGACGACCTGGTGGTCCACCACGTCGTTGTCGCACCGGTATACGCACCGGCCGTAGGGCCCTGTGCGCAGCGCGTCATACAGCTTTTCCTCGGTGGGTTTATTCACCAGCACCGAGCAGGGCCACTCGTCATTGCCCGAACGGATGCCGCTTTTGTCATTGAAAATGTAGATCTTTTCCGCGTCGTAGGGGCATCCTTCCTTACAGGCGCAGCCGGAAAGACAGCGGTCTGCACTGCCATCCGGCGCGTTTTCCGCGCGGAACCAGTCCAGAGAGCCGTAGGAGGAAACGCTTTCGCAGGGAACGCCCATCAGCCAGCGGATGATGTCCATGTCGTGGCAGCTTTTTGCCAGGATCATGGGGCTGGATTCCTCCGCCCGCCGCCAGTTGCCGCGTACATAGCTGTGGGCATAATGCCAGTAAGCCACGTTCTCCACCGCGTCCAGGGATTCGATACGGCCGATGGCGCCTCCGCGCAGCAGCTCGTACAGCGTGCCGTAGAATTTGGTATAGCGCAGCACATGGCACACCACCACCACGCGGTTCGCCTCATGCGCTTTTTTTTGCAGTGCAAGGCATTCGTCCAGCAGCGGGGAAATGGGTTTTTCCAGCACAAGGTGATAGCCCTTGTCCAGCGCGGCCAGCGCCTGCGCCACATGCTGGCGGTCCTGCGTGGCAATGATCATCACATCCGCAAGGCGCGGCTGGGCCAGCAGCTCTTCGCCTGTGGCAAAGCAGCTTCCGGCGGGCACGCCGTAATTCGCCTGCAGTGCGGCGCGGCGGTCGGGGTCCGGGTCGGCTCCGGCGGTGATCTTCATTTTTTCAGGGTGCTGCTTCTGGAAGGCGGCATACGCCTCCAGCCCGCGGATGCCCAGGCCGCAGATGGCAAAGGTAACGGGTTTGTCCATGGTAGTTCGTCCTTTCTTTTTTTGCGGATAACAGCGCGGCCGGATGCGGCGCGCTTAGAACCCGTATTCACAGAACGGAACGCCATCTATCCGGCGGATTTTGCGCCCTGCTGCGTTAAATTTCCTTGAAATAGCGCTGCTATTCCTGCGAAAATTTGCCTTGCATGGCACAAAATCCGCTCGAATATCCGACATTCCTTATCTAAGAATACAGATTCTTAGATATCGAGCTTGCAGGCGGAGACGATCTCCCCCACCGCGTAGCTGCCGAACAGCGTGCCGTCCGGGCGCAGCGTATAAGGCAAGGCGGGAGCGGAAAGCTCGGGGATGTCCGCGCAGACGCCCGCGGCAAACGCGCGCATGCGCGCTGCGGCGGTGGAAAGCCTTGCGGCCACGCCGCCCAGGCGGAGGTCGATGATCTCGAAGCCCTGGGGCCTGTTTGTGGCTTCCCACAGCGCGCGCCATGCGGTGCGAAGCGCCTCCGTCGCCGCAATGGTCCCGGGCAGGGCTTCGGCAAGGCGTGCCGCCAGAGCAAGATCCTTTCGGCGGACGGCCTGCGCGGCCTGCTCGTGCCAGGCGCATTTGCCGGCCAGCACGCGGGCCAAAAGGGAGTAAAAACGGAAAAGCGGTTCAAAGGCCGGGTTTTCATCGGCATACCGGGTATAGCGCGCCTCAAGCTCCGTATAATGCGCGCTCATGGCGAGCCCGGCGGTGTCGGCGGCAAAGAGCTGCACCAGGGGGTCCTGATACAGCAGGAATTTGGCCGCGTTGACAGGCCGCAGCGCGCCCGAGCGCATGCCGGGCACGGCGTTGAACAGCGAAAGGTCCAAAAACGCCTGTGCGTCTGCACCGCAGCAGCAGGCAAAGCGGCGGGCGAGAGAGCCGGCATCGTATGTGCCGGTATACATGAATTCGGCGTACAGCTGCATGCCCAGCAGAGCGGACGTGAGATTGGCCTCGGCGCCGTTGTCGCCCCAGGCCGTGGCCAGCACCAGCGGCACGCCCGCTTTTTGGCAGGCGGTCAGCGCTGGGACGGCCGCAGCCAGCGTTTTGGCGTAATCCGGCGCAGGCCCGCACCATGTCCAGATCCCGCCCGCGAATACAGTGGGCGCGGGCAGTGCCGCGTGCTTTTGCAGCATAGCGGTATACTCCTGCTCGGTCTCGTGGTAATAGTCCCAATACACAAGCGTCACATCCGGCGGCACGGCGGCCACTGCTTCGGCCGAGGGCATACCGCTGTCATAATAGCCGTCGGTGGGGGAATCGGGACGGAAATACATATCGCTCCACATCATGGCCGAAAGGCCGTGGCGGCGTGTGATCTCCAGCACACGGGAAAGATGCCGGCGGATGATGGTGTGGGGGTCCTCGTAGCCGTGGCGGCGCAGGTGCGCGCCCAAACCGATGCCGTGGGCCTCGTCCATGCCGATGTGGATGCGTTTGGAACGGTAGGGCGCGGCGGCAGCCGCGATAAGCTCCTCCAGGAATGCGTAGGTTTGCGCATCGTCGGCCAGCAGAACCTCCTCGTTGTCCTTCAGATGCGCCAGCGCGGGCCAGTGCAGCGCGCGGTTCAAATGGCCCAGCGTCTGGATGCAGGGACAAAGCTCGATGCCCAGCATATCGGCATAATCATCCAGCGCCCGCAGCTCGTCTGCGGAATAACGCCCGCGCTGATAGCCGAAGTAGGGCTGGCCGGGCACCTCATAGGTGTCCTCGGTGTACATCATGCCCAGGTTGAGCCCCATCATGGCCATTTTGCGCAGGAAAAACCGCAGCGTGTCCGGCTGCAGCACCGCATTGCGGGAAACGTCGAACATCATGCCCGTTGTTTCAAAGCAGGGCGTTTCCTCAATGCAGAAAGCGTCCTCCGCCCAGTGCTGGCGCAGCAGTGAAAGTGCGCGGTATACCTGTACGGGTTCGGCCCAGGTGACCACCACGCTGTCCGCACGCCTTTCCGCGCGCAGGCAGCCGCCCTGACGCAGGGCTACGCTCAGGCCTCCCTGTCCGGCGCGGGCAAAGCCCAGCTCGGGGCCGATCTCCGCAAAAGCAGCGTCAAAATGCTCCGGCAGCTGGCCGGAGAAGGAGAGAATTTCGTTCATGGCCGTCTCCTTTCCCTGCACGCGGCAGGCTTACAGCAGGCTGGCGCTGTCCGCGTCCAGATACAGTGTCGCAGCGGGGTGGCGCCGCAGGATGCTGGCGGGGCAGGCGGTGCGGATGTCGCCAAGCAGCGTGTCGCGCACGGCGCGCGCCTTGGTGGCGGCGGGCACCACACAGAACACCTGGGCAGCGTGCATCAGTGCGGGCACTGTCAGCGTCAGCGCATGGGTGGGCACGTCGTCCAGAGTGGCGAAGCAGCCGTCATGCACCTGCTGGTTGCGGCATATCTCGTCCAGCGCCACGGGCTTTACCAGGGCGGGGTCGTCGAAATCGGCCACGGGGGGGTCGTTGAAGGCGATGTGCCCGTTTTCCCCGATGCCCATGCAGGTGATGTCCACGGGGAAACGGCGCAGCAGCTGGGAATAGCGGGCACACTCAGCTGCCGGATCCCGGGACGCCGCGGTCCCATCCAGGCAGTTAACGGATCGAAAGGGCACCTTGGTGAAGATGGCCGCCCGCAGAAAATTGGCAAAGCCCTGGGGCGCGTCCGGTGCAAGGCCGATGTACTCGTCCATATGAAAGGCGTTCACACGGTTCCATTCAATGCCCGGCTGCGCCGCGAGCGCGGCCAGCATCTCGTTCTGCGAGGGTGCGGCGGCGAAGATCATATTACACTCTTCCTTCTGCGCCAATACGCCGCGGATGGCGGCGGCAGCTTCGTCCGCGGCGCAGAAGCCCATTTCCGCGCGGGTGTCGTAGATCTTTACGCGGAACTGGTTGATGGAAATGGTTTTTGTCATTGGAATGCCTCCTCTCGGTTTTCAAAACACACGGCGCCGTCCTTGAACACCATGGCGATGCGGACGGTATGGTCGAACACGGCAAGGTCTGCCGCGCGGCCCGCCTCCACGCGGCCGTAAAAATCGGAAAGGCCCAGTACGCGGGCGGGGGTTTCGGTGATCATACGCACTGCATCGGGCAGGCTGGCGCCGGCCAGCGTCACCATTGTGCGGACCAGCCTGTCGGCTGTGCAGATGCTGCCCGCGAAGGCCGTGCGGTCCGGCATTTTGGCGACGCCGTCCTCCAGGATGACGCGCTGGCCGTTTTCCAGGCTGCCCAGGATGCTCTCGCCCTGTGTCTGTCCGGCGCCGCGCATGGCGTCCGTGACCAGCACCAGCCGCTGCGGGCCGATGTGTCTGTAAGCCAGCTGCAGCAATGGAGCGGGCAGGTGGCAGCCGTCGGCGATGATCTCGCTGGACAGCTCATCGTACAGATACGCACTTTCCACGATGCCTGCGTGGCGGAAGCCGGCCTTGCGCACGATGGTGGACATGGCCGAATACAGGTGCGTCACATGGCGGTAGCCGCAGGGAATGGCGGCACGCACCGCTTCGCTGTCGGCCTCACTGTGGCCGATGCTGGGCAGTACGCCGCGCGCCAGCAGCGCAAGCCCCATCTCCCGTGCGCCGGGCAGCTCGGGCGCGATGGTCCAGCGAAGGATGTGCGGGCAGGCGTCCAGCAGCTCGTTGTATTCGGCGGGGTCCGGCTCGCGGATGAAGCGCGGGTCCTGTGCGCCGCACTGGCTTTTGGCGATGTAAGGCCCCTCGATGTGCAGGCCCAGAAGCTTCGCGCCGTCCGCAAAGCCGTCCCGGCAGCGTTCAAATACAGAAAAGGAGCGCAGCAGCTCTTCCTTTGAGGCGGCCAGCGTAGTGGGCACCATGGCCGTGGTGCCGTGGCGGAGGTGCAGCGCGCTCGCGCCGTGATATGCCTCCGGCGTGCCGTCCATAAAATCGTGTCCGCCGCCTCCGTGGACGTGGATGTCGATAAAGCCCGCGCTGACGTACAGGCCGGCCAGGTCATATACGAAGTCCGCCGCCGCGCCGCTGTCCGGCGGCAGGACGGCATCCACAGCCTTGCCGCACAGCAGAATATCGCAGCGGGTGATGCAGCCATCCTGCACCAGGCGCCCGCCGCGCAAAAGTGTTGTGCTCACAGCAGCCCCTCCTTTTGCAGAATGTCCTTCAGCGCCGCGACGCTCTCGGCCGTGGCCGCCGCACCGCCCGCTGAAAAGCCCGCGCCGCCGGGCAGGCGCATTTGTTCCTCCGTCAGGTGGGAATCCAGACGGTAATGGGTCTCCATGGACAGCCAGCCCGCATAGCCGTCCGCCGCAAGGCGGCGCAGCAGAGCGGGATAGCCCACCTGCCCCGTGCCCACCTTTACGCAGTAGCTTTCCGGCACAGCGCGCACCGCGTCCTTGATGTGCACATGGGCAAAGAAGGGACGGATGGCCTCGTAGCCGTCCGGATAGGGCGTTTCGCCCAAGGGGTCGTACAGGCAATTGCCCGGGTCGAAGATTGCGCGCACACGGGGCGAGCCGATGGCTTCGACAAGCCGGGCCAGCGCCGCATGGTTTGAGGTGTTGACGCTGGGGTCCGCCTCCAGCAGCAGCGTTTTGCCGCGCTGCTCCAGCAGGCGTACGGGCCGCTCAAAATAAGGCGCCAGCGTTTCGGCGGGCAGGGGCCCTTCCTCCGGTGCGAAGAATGCAAAGCCGCGGATGAACGCGCAGCCCAAAATGTCCGCCGCGGCGCACAGGCGTTCCAGCTTGGCCAGCTCGGCTTCCACAGCGTCCGGTTCCGGCGCGCATTTGTAAAACGAACCGGCCAGGCCGCAAACGGTCAAACCCTCGGCGTCCAGCCTGCGGCGCCATGTGCGCAGCGTTTCAGCCGGAAGCATGTCGATGGCAGTGTCCTCCACGCTGCGCAGCTCCAGCCCTGCCAAGCCGTTCTGCCTTGCGAACCGTACGGCCTCGTCAAAGCTCTGCGTCACCTCGTCGGTGATGAATGAGATTTTCATAAGGACCTCCATGTGCCGCGTCCCATAGCTTGAAAAGGAACGCGGCACGTCGTTTTTACAGGGATGAGGGGAAAACGCGCGGGCTTAGAAAACGATGGGCCTGCCCGTGCGGGTGGATTCGTAAATAGAACAGATGACGCGCACGGCCAGCGCGGCCTCCTGCGGGGGAATGGCAGGAGAACGGCCGTCGCGTACGGCCTGTGCGATATCGCGCAGCAGGCAGATGTGGCCGTAATTGCCGATTTTCGTCGGGTCGCCCGCACCGCCCACGCGTTCGCCCATATCGGGGCGCTGAGGCGCGTCGGCCTCGTCGAGGAACTTCCACTCCAGTATGCCCTCGTCGTTGAATACGACGGTGCCCTTTTCGCCGTGAATATAGAAGGTGGACGAAAAGCCCGGATATGCCGTGGTGCAGCCCTGGATGACGCAGATACCGCCGTGCTTCATATTCAGCACGGCCGCGGCGGTATCCTCCACAGGGATGTCGCGGGCCAGCGTCTCGGCGCGGCCGTACAGCGTGGAGACCTCGTCGCCCAGCATCCACAAAATAAGGTCGATGCCATGCACGCCCTGGTTCATCAGCGCGCCGCCGCCGTCCTGCTCCCAGGTGCCGCGCCAGCCCGCGCTGTTGTAATAGGCCTGGTCACGATAATATTTCAGGTCCGCTCCGGCCAGGCAGATCCTGCCGAACCTGCCCTCGGCCACGGCCTGCTTCACAGCGATGGCCACAGGCATCATGCGCCGCTGGAAGATGCACTGCATCTTCGCGTGGGTGCGCTCCACCACGCCGATCACATCCGCGATCTTCTCCGGCGTGATCTCCATAGGCTTTTCGCACACAATGGCCTTACCGGCTTCGGCGGCGGCTTTGCACACCTCGCCGTGGGTGCCGCTGGGTACGCAGACGCATACGATGTCCACGGCAGGGTCCGCCAGAACGTCGTGATAATCATAGTAGACGTGGGGCACGCCGTGTTCGGCGGCATAAGCGTCGGCCTTTTCCGGGATGATATCGCACGCGCCGTACAGCACGCAGCCCTCGCCGCGCAGGGCCTCCAGCGCTTTGGCATGGGTGAAAGCGATCACGCCGCAGCCGATGATGGCAAAATTCATACTCTCAAATCTCTCCTTTTCGCCGTGCAGGTCACACGGAGTTCTGATTTGATGGTACTCCCTTTTGCTCAAAAGAGATTTGCATATCATCCCATAAAGTTGGCAAATCGTCAAAACATAGGCGCTGTGTACAAAAAAGCAGCGTCCGTGCCGGGGCAGGGCGCTGCTTTCGGAGAATATCAGTACAGTCTGCCAGCCGCCGCGCCGTAGCTCCTGCAGAAGGCACGGCCGTCGTAAGCGGGCATTGCGTCCGTCAGGGCATCCAGCGCAACGGGCGCGCCTCCCTGCGCGCGGGAGGCCGTGGCCGCCAGCATTACTTTGACGGATTCCAGCAGTGCGTCCGGCCCCGCCAGAAGATTGGGCTTGCCCTCCATATAATTGCAGATCTCGCACATCAGCGCCTCGTACAGGCGGTTGGAGTCCATGCGGAAATGGTGGGTGGTTTTGGTCGTCATAATGGTGAGAACAAAGGGCTGCCAGGTGCCTGTGAAGGTGTTGAAAACAGCGCTTTTTCCGTTTTCGTACTGTACGAAATAGCTCTCGGAGTACTTGCCGCCGGCTTCGCCGCGGCCCATGTAGCGCACGCTCTGTGCGCCCTGTCCCAAAATGCCGCCGATGGCCTCGGCAATGTGTACGCCGTAGTTGAATTCGTCCACGCCGGCAGTGCCGAACACGTTCACCACCTCGCCGCGCTCCTCTTCAGGCAGCGCCAGGAACTGCTGCACTTCGTAAGCGTAGCGCGCGCTGGACGCGCCGAGGATCACCGCGCCGTCTTTTACAAGCTGTTCCACGCGGCGGCAGTCGGCCAGATTTCCCACCAGAGGCTTGTCGATGAACACAGGCTTGCCCTGCTCGATGAAAGGCATTGCGCAGCGCAGATGGTCGTCCCAGTCGCAGCCGTGGATGAAGCCGATGTCGCACATCGCGGCAAGCTCCTCCAGCGTATTGCAGCGCTTTTCCAAGCCGAAGCGGCGGATGAAGCCCTCCACCTCGCTGTCCGGACGGAAAGAGTCGTTGTACACGCCCACATAGCGTGCACGGTCGTCCTTTTCCATGACCTCGCCGAATCCCAGAGGGTGGGAGGTGTCGATGTTGACGGCGCCGATGCGTATCATAAATTCAGCACTTCCTTTTACGGGCCGCCGCACAGGCGGCTGTTGTTTTGTTTGCATTATAGGGCTGTTGACAGGCCCGCGTCTTTCCGGGCCGTTTTGTTTGTCAACGGCCTCATTATAAAACGAAACCGCCGGGATTGCTTTGCATATTATCCAGAATTTTTTGCTTTTTTTTCGCCGGCGGCAGCAGCCTTACCACAGGCTGCTGCCGCCCTGCCGCTGAAAGTTGAAATAACGGCTCTGCCCGTTGCGCATGCGGTATTCCATGGGCGTGCAGTTTTCCTTCGCTTTGAAAAAACGGCTGAAATAATGGATGCTCTGGAAGCCCACAAGGTCTGCGATCTCGCTGACGCTGGTGTCGGTGTTCACCAGAAGCTCCTTGGCCTTGCGCAGGCGGATACGGTTGATGTAGCGGATGGGCGTGGTGCCGTACACCTCCTTGAAGATGCTGATGAGCGTTGTTTTGTTGACGCCCGCCAGGGTGGAAAGATCCTCCAGGCTGATGATGCGGGAATAGTTGAAATCGATATACTGCATCAGTGCGGCAACGTCCACACCCTTGAACGTGGCGACGCGGGGCGCTTCCTCCTCGGGCGCTGCGGCGGGCTGGCCCAGCCGTTCCCGCACGATACGTACCAGCATTTCCAGCAAATAGCCGCTGATGATGGAGTAATAATAGGGGCGCTGCTGGGCGCTCTCTGCGATGATCTTGTCAAAAAAGCGCACGAACCATCCGAAATCCTGCAAATGGAACATATCGCCCACGCGCACCAGATCCTCGAACAGCGCGGGATCCGCCACGGTGAATTTTACATCCAGCATTTTCAGCGGCGCAGCGTTTTTTTCACCGCAGTGGATGGCGTGCAGCTGCTGGGGGCACAGCAGAAACACCTGCTCCTTTTCAATCTCATAAGGCTGGTCGTCCACATACACGGTGCCGCTGCCGCTCAGAATGCCTACCATTTGGAAATAGTTGTGGCAGTGCAGCTCGTTTTCCCAGTTTTGGTGGTACTTGCCGCACCAGAGGATGCTGCATTCGTTCATCCGTGTTCCCCTTCCTTTCACTGCTTTTCTACAATATCAGTATACAGCAACGCCATGCGCAAAGGGAACACCTGCGAAAAAATAGTACAATATTCCTAAAAAAAGTGTAAAGACACCGGCGGGAGGCGACGGTATAATGTGGGCAAGAGGGCCGGCCGGACAACGGGCGGCGGAAAAGGAGCTTACCGAACGATGAAAATTGCCGTGCTGATGGACGCGCCGCTGCGCGCGACGCTGCTTTCCGAAAAAACAATGGCCCGCCTGGCCGAATGGGGCGAGGTGGCCGTGAACGAAACGGACAAGGCCGAAAAAGAGACCGTCAAGCAGATCATTGCCGGGGCGGATATCGCCATTACATCCTGGGGCGTGCCGCAGCTGGATAAGGAAATTTTGGACTGCGCACCCAACCTGCGCTTTGTGGCCCACGCCGCAGGCAGCGTGAAGGGTATCGTCAGCGACGAGCTGTATGCCCGCGGCATCCGCGTTGTCAGCAGCGCGCGCATCCTCAGCTACGGTGTGTCGGAAACGGCGCTGGGCCTTACCATCTGCGCCTGCAAAAACGTGTTTGCTTTCAACGAGGAGATCCGCAACGGCGGCTGGGTGGAGGATTACAGCGTCATCACCGAGCTGTTCGACATCACCGTGGGCGTGGTAGGCTGTGGCTTTGCAGGCTCCCACTACATCGAGCTGCTGCAGGCGTTCGGCGTAAATGTGCTGGCCTATGACCCGCTGCTGGACGAAGCCGCCATCGCCGCCATGGGCGCGAAAAAGGCAGATTTGGATACGCTGCTGGCCGAAAGCGATGTGGTTTCGCTGCACGCGCCCGCGCTGGATTCCACCCGCCATATGATCAACGGCCGCGCGCTTTCTTTGATGAAGGACCGAGCCATCCTCATCAACACCGCCCGGGGCGCCCTGGTAGACGAGGAAGCGCTTGCGCAAGCGCTGCGCGGCGGCAAGCTGAAATATGCCTGCCTGGATGTGACGGACCCCGAGCCGCCTGCCGCGGACAGCCCGCTGCGAGGCATCCCCAACTGCATCATGACGCCGCATCTGGCGGGCCTTGCCAACAACGGCAAGCTGAAAATCGGCGCGCACGTGGCCGACGAGATCGGACGGTTCCTTACAGGCGGGACGCTGGTGTCTGAGATCACGCAGGCCATGCTGGCCACCATCGCGTAAGCGCCATGGAACGTATCGTTAACACAGAGCTCGGCGTCATACGGGAACCGCTGCGCGCACCTTTCGGCTTCAAGGGAGGCACGCTGAGCGAGCTGTGGCAGACGGCCGTGCGCCTGACGCTGGACAGCGGAGCGAGCGGCATGGGTGTGGGCGTACAGAGCGTGCTCTGGTCCGACCCCGTCACATTCTGCGCTTGTGACGAAGCGGGCGGCAACGAAAGAATGCTGGCGGTCACGCGCCGCGCGCTGGAGCTTTTGCAGGGACAGGTTTTCACAGACCCGCCCGGTATGACCGCGGGCCTGGTGCCGGAGCTTCTGGCGTTCGCCCGCAGACTTCTGGGACGGGCAGACGTGCCGCAAACCTTTGTACTCAACGCGCTGGTACCCGTGGATTTTGCGCTGTGGCAGCTTTGGAACGCAAAACGGGGGAACGGCACCTTCGACGCGCTGTGCGCGTCCTTCTGCCCGGAGCTGACGAACCGGGAAAAAGAGTTGGGGAGCATCCCGCTCATCACTTACCATACGCCGGAGGACGAGCTGCACGCCCTGCTGGAGGACGGCGCCTTTTTATTAAAGGTAAAGATCGGTTCCGATCCGGAGAAGAACGGAGATCCGGAGGCCATGCTTGCGTGGGACATCGGGCGCCTGCGCACCGTCCACACGGCAGCCGCCGGCTTTACCACGCCGTATACGGAGTGTGGCCGCCCCGTCTATTATCTGGACGCCAACGGCCGTTATCCGGACAGGGAATTTCTGCTGCGCTTTCTGGATGCTGCGGACAAGATGGACGCGCTGGAGCGCATCGTGCTGCTGGAGGAGCCGTTTGCGGGGGACCGGCCGGAACCCGTGCATGGCCTGCCGGTACGCGTAGCGGGCGACGAAAGCGCCCACAGCGCACAGGACGTTGCCCGCCTGACCTGGGAATACGGCTATTCGGCCATCGCCTGCAAACCCATTGCAAAAACGCTGTCCGTCACGCTGGAGATGGTGCGCGCGGCGCAGAAAAGCGGCGCGGCGTGCTTCTGCGCGGACCTGACGGTGCCGCCTGCGCTTTTGGACTGGAATATGTCTCTGGCGGCGCGGCTGCCGCGTGTACCGGGCCTGCGCGTGGGTGTTGTGGAGAGCAACGGCCCGCAGAATTATACCGATTGGCGCCGTCTGGACGCTATGTGCGCCGCGCCCGGAGCCGCCTGGCGCACACCGCAGAACGGCGTGTACCGGCTTGACGGAGGTTTTTATGGGGAAAGCGGCATTTTTGCGCCGCTGCCCGCTTATGCGGACACGCTGCGCCCGGTTTGAACAGGAGGGCCGCGCCCGGAAAGGAATGTTGAACCTTTGGATTTGAAAGTGCATTTTGCCGTGGCGGGCTGCGGCGTGATCTCCCGGTTCCATCTGGACGCGATCCGCTCCATCGAGGACGCGGCGCTGTGCGGCGTGTATGACCCTGTGGAAGCAAGCGCCCGTGCCGCGGCACAGGCTTACGGCACCCGGGCGTATCCGGATTACGACGCGCTTCTGGCAGACCCGCAGGTGGACGCGGTGTGTATCTGCACGCCCAGCCACCTGCATGCGCCGCTGGCACTGCAGGCTGTGGCCGCGGGCAAGCATGTGCTCATTGAAAAGCCCGTGGCGCTGACGTTGGAGGACTGCGACGCTGTGGCCGCCGCAGCACGCGCCGCCGGTGTTCAGGTGGGGGTAGTCTCCCAGCTGCGTTACGGCCCGGCCGTGGCGCGCGTAAAGCGCGCCTTGGAGAGCGGGGCGCTGGGGCGCATCACGCGCTGCGATTTGTATATGAAATATTTCCGCCCCCAGAGCTATTATGATTCGGGTACCTGGCGGGGCACACAGGCGATGGACGGCGGCGGGGCGCTGATGAACCAGGGGATCCACGGTGTGGACCTTGTGCGGTATCTGATGGGGCCGGCAGACAGCATCTATGCGCTGAGCGGCACGCTGGTGCGGGATATTGAGGTGGAGGATACACTCACAGCTGTAGTGGCCTGGCACTGCGGCGCGCAGGGCGTCATTCAGGCGTCGGTGGGGGATTACCCCGGCTTTCCGCGCCGCATCGAGCTGAACGGCGAGTCAGGAACGATCATTTTGGAAGAAGACCGCATCGTTAAATGGGAGGTGGCGGGAGACTCCGCTTACCATATTTATGAGCAGGAACCCGCGCCGGAGGTGCGCTCCCACAGTGAGGCGGGCGCGATTGACCCTTCGGGGCATGTGGCACAGCTGCGCAACTTTATCGACGCGGTGCGCGGCGAGGGGACGCTGCTGGTGGACGAGGCCGAAGGCCGCAAGGCACTGGCGCTGGTGCTGGCCGCTTACCGCTCCGCGGCCGAGGGGAAGCCCGTAGTTCTGTGACGCTTTTACCAGTAAAACTGCTCGGCGACGGTTCTGTTTTGGATGTTTTTTCAAATTCGGTGGGTCAGGATTGAACGATTTATCAAGTTTGCCTGCCAAATGCGGCGTTTTGAAATTTAATTTTGTGTAAATTGTTTTTACGAGGCGAAGGACGCAGCAAAGCCGTTTTTAGGCGGAACTGCCCGCGGCGCCTCAAAAAAAGTGCAAAAAAGGCCGCCCGGAAGGCGGCGGCCGAAAATGGAAGATTTGCCAAGAAGAATTTTTGCAGATTTGGTATAGTATAGGAGGGCAAAAAAGCACCCGGGGCACATCGACGCGCGCTTTTGCGCAAAAGCGCCGGTGCCTGGAGCCAACGGCTCCAGGATATTCTTTTAAAAGAGACCCGTGTGCACGCCCGGAATTGATGCCATGTACGGGCCGGGCTGACCGGTCGTCCGGCCCGTTCGGAAATAATGTTTCATCAGGAGGTCACTTATGAAAAAGGCACTCGCTTTGATCCTTTCTCTTGCGCTGGCTGTTTCGGCGCTCACCGCCTGCGGCGGCGGAGCATCTTCTTCCGCAGCCGGCAGCACATCTGGTTCCGCCCCGGCATCCGCCGCGCCCTCCGGCGAAAAGACGGTGGTCACCGTCTGGCACATGTATGCCGAGGATGAGGAAGTAACCAAGCCCCATCAGCGTCTGCTGCAGTGGGCCGAGAATTACAACGCCACCAACACCGATAACATCGAAGTCGTTGTGTCCGGCGCCAAAACGGCGGACGTCATCATGACGACGATCGCTTCCGGCTCTACGCCGGACATCTTCCAGAACTACTGGAACAACGCGCCTACCTGGGCGAACAACGGCGCTTTGTACGACCTTACCGAGTTTGTCAACGGCGGCGACGCCGAGTGGAACAAGGACGATTTCATCGACGCCGCATGGGATGTGTGCACCTACGAGGATAAGGTATATTCCATCCCCTTCACGTACAGCTCTACGTTCCTGTTCTACAACAAGGACATGCTGGCCGAGGCCGGCTGGGAAGAATTCCCCAAAACGATGGACGAGCTGATCCAGTGCATTGACGACTGCACGAAGGTTGGCGCTGACGGTTCCATTGAGCAGATGGGCCTGATCCCCGATTATCCCTGGCTGGACAACGTTCTGTGGCCTGTGGCGTTCGGTGCGCAGTTCATCGACGAAGAGACCAACACCATCACCTTCGATTCTCCCGAGATGCTCAAAGCTTATCAGTTCCAGGCCGACATTTACAGCAAGTACGGCTATGACAACGTGAAGCGCTTCATCGATTCTCTGGGCGCCCGCGCCACAACCGAGGACCCGCTGTTCACTGGAAAGCTGGCCATCCGCTGGCAGGCGGACTCCGCGCTGGCTTCCATGGTGGATGCTGCGAAGGAGACCGGCACCAACATGGGCATCGCCCCGATGCCGGCTCCCGCCGAGGGCGGCGAAGGCCAGGGCATGCTGAGCTGCGGCGTGTGGGAAGTGAACGCCAAAACGGCGAACGCCGAAGCCACGCTGAAGGTGCTCAAGAGCCTGACCAGCGCCGAGAACATGGCCTTCATGGCTGAGGGCGACTATGGCAACGGCGCGTTCATGCCGCGCAAGAGCGCTCTGGACGCGGTCATCGCGATGGACGGCGTTTCCGAAGAGGCCAAACAGGTGGCGGAGATGCTGCGCGACGGCGAGTTCCGTGCGTTCCCCATGAGCTCCTATGTCAACGAGTATCTGACTGAGATCAGCACTTACATGACCGAGGCGCTCGCCGGCAATATGACCGTAGAAGACGCGGCCAAGGCCGTTGTGGAAGCGGTGCAGCCCATGGCGGACGAGGCCGCCGGCTGAACAGACAAAAGAAACAGTAAAGAATAGAGGAAAGCGCCGGCTGTGCGGTTACCCGGCCCGGTCGACGCTTTCCTTTTTTGTATCGCGCCTGTATTCCCAAAGCCCGTGCCGCGGGCCATCTCTACGAAAGCGAGGTTTTGGCATGAGAAATGCATCGGCCGCCAAAAAGGAAGCAAACGGGATCAAAAAACGAAAATCGAAACAAGAGCGGAGGTTCTTCCTCCTTGGCCTGCTGTTTGTCTCGCCGTGGCTCATCGGGTTTTTGTGCTTCCAGCTTTATCCGATCCTCTCCGCGCTGTATTATAGTTTTACGGATTTTAACATCTTCCAGCCGGCAGAGTTCACAGGGCTGGACAACTATGTCACGCTGTTCAACGACAAATATTTTCCGGTGTCGATCAAGAACACCGCCGTCATGTCCTTCATCGGCATGCCCATCGGCCTTGTGGTCGCTCTGGCGCTGGCCGTGCTGCTGTCGAAGGAGGTCAAGGGCATGCCCGCGTTCCGCACCATCTATTATTTGCCCACAGTGGTGCCCATTGTGGCCAGCGCCATGCTGTTTTTGTGGGTGCTCAACCCGGAATACGGCCTGCTGAACAACTTTTTGTCCTGGTTCGGCATCCGAGGCCCAAGCTGGCTGAGCGACCCGAAGTTCACCAAGATCTCGCTGATGATTATGGACGTGTGGCGCTGCGGGCAGAACACCGTCATTTTCCTTTCGGCGCTGAAGGCGGTGCCAAAGTCCTTCTACGAGGCGGCAGAGCTGGACGGCGCGGGCCCTGTCAAGCGTTTCTTTAAGATCACTCTGCCGTACATTTCGCCCACCATCCAGTTCCTGGTGGTGATGGGGCTTATTTCGTCGTTCCAGTATTTCACGCAGGCGTATGTGTTTGCCAGTGTTTCCCAGGTGGGGCAGAGCATCACCGGCGGGCCGCAGAACTCGCTTTTGTTCTATTCGATGTATCTGTATATGAACGGCTTCAGCTACATGAAGATGGGCTACGCCTCGGCTATGGCCATCGTGCTGTTCCTGATTGTGCTGGTGGTTTCGTTCGTGGCCATGTACCTGATGGAAAAACGCGTCACCTACGACGTAGAGTAAGGGGGGAACAGCTGTGAAAAAATGGATCATCTCTGCAAAAACCTCGCGCACCGTGGGCAAGGTCTGCTCTTATATTCTGCTGATCTTTTTTGCCTGCATCTTTTTCATGCCGTTCCTGTGGATGCTTTCCACCGCGGTAAAGCCTACGAACCAGATATTTCTGAATCCGCCCAAGTGGATTCCGGACCCCATTAAGTGGGAAAATTTTGCGACAATCTTTAAGCGTATGCCGCTGTTCGCTTATACGAAGAACACGCTGGTGGTCGCGATTCTGCCGGTCCTCGGCCAAATCTTCGCCGCGCCGATGATCGCCTATTCCCTGACGAAGATCCCCTGGAAGGGTGCGAAATATATTTTCCCGCTCATTCTCGCCACAATGATGATTCCCTGGCAGGTCACGCAGATCCCGCTGTTCATCACATGGTCGAAGCTAGGGCTGGTGAATACCTTCGTACCCCTGGTGCTGCCCGCATTTTTCGGTACGCCGTATTACATCTATCTTATGCGGCAGTTCGTAAAGGGCCTGCCCGACAGCGTCATTGAGGCCGCGCGCATCGACGGTGCGAACGAGTTCGTCATTCTGTACCGTGTGGTCTACCCGATGTGCAAGCCCGTGCTGACGACGATCATGGTGCTTGTATTCATCGGCGGCTGGAACGATTTGAACGGCCCGCTGCTTTATTTGCAGGACAGCGCAAAGTATACGCTGTCCATCGGCCTGCAGATGTTCCTGACCACTGCGCGTCAGGAATGGGACCTGCTGATGGCCGCAGGCGTGATGTTCACCCTGCCGCTCATCATCATCTTCTTCCTTGCACAAAAACAGTTTATAAGCGGCATTTCCACGACTTCCGGCTTAAAATAAAAGCCGGGGAGCTGAAATCCTGCGCCCGTGCGTTTTGGCGCATGGGCGTTTTTTGTGAAACAGAACAGACAGAGCACAGAGTACCCATTTTGCGGCACCCTTGTTTTGGTGCGCTCAAAAACAAACAGAAAACAAGAAAGAAGACTCAGAACAAGCCCATTGGTATCATTGAGAAGGAGTTATCCGAATGCGTAAAGAAAAAATCATGCGTTTTTTCCTGGCGGCGGTCCTTGCAATATCCATGCTGGCGATGCCGCTCACAACCGCCTATGCGGAAAGCGTGTCGTCTTCCTCTGACGCGGCGCCGTCTTCCGCTGTTTCATCCTCCACCGGGACAGAGTCCTTCCCGGATGCTTCGTCCTCCTCCGGGGCGGCGTCCTCTCCGGACGTTTCGTCCTCCTCCGAGGCGGCGTCCTCCCCAGACGTTTCGTCCTCCTCCGGGGCGGCGTCCTCCCCAGACGTTTCGTCCTCCTCCGGGACAGAGTCCTCTCCGGACGTTTCGTCCTCCTCCGGGGCGGCGTCCTCTCCGGACGTTTCGTCCTCCTCTGGGGCGGCGTCCTCTTCCGGCGCTTCGTCTTCCTCCGAGACGGTGTCTTCGGATGTCTCATCTTCTTCCGGTTCTGCGGATACAGCCAGCGCCGCAACGGCGGCAGATACTGTAAACCTGGCGCAGGGAAAGGGCAATGATGCCTTCACACTGGAAATGGAAGGCGCCGGTACGGACCTTGACCCTGCCACCAAGGATACAACGATCCGCGAAAAAGAGGAGAGCATCCTCAACCGCCTGACAGACGGCTATTACGGCAGCGGCGAGATATTGGACGGCAATTGGAATGGCAGCGGCATGCGCTCTCATTATTATGAGGCATACCGGCAGATCGACCGCGCCATCACGCTGGATCTGGGGCAGCTGAGCCATATTGAATCGCTTTCCTTCCACATGCAGGAGGGCCTGGGATGGGGGATTTCTGCGCCGTCGATGGTCACCTACTTCCTGTCGGAGGACGGCGTAACGTTCCACCGCGTGGGCCGTGTTTCCCGCTTCGACGCCGTGAAGGACGAGGACCCGGACCATTATTATTCCGTGGTGGAAAACGGCAAAGAGGTGAATTGCCAGAGCTACTATTTTACGCTGGGCGGCCTGAACTACAATGCGCGTTATGTAAAGGTCGCGTTTGAGCTGACAGGCACCTGGGCCTTTGCCGACGAGCTGGAGGTACGGGGCACAGCGGCGCCTTCGGATACCGCCGAAACGCTGCCGGATACTCCGGGCACGGATTATGAAGTTGTGAACAAATATGCCTGGACAGACCAGGCACGCGGCATCCAGCACGAGGCGCTGGCCTATGCCGGACACTGGTTCTCTTCCGCGGGCGGTGCGCTGCAGACCAGCCAGAAAACCGTGGAGGAGCTTCTTCCCATGGTGGGCTATGTGGACGAGGAGGGCAATATTACGGATAAGTTTTTTGAATCCGTTACCTTCCTGTCCCACGGCTATACACCAAATCTGGATACGCCGGATGACGATACGGATTACCATAACCTCATCTATGTGAGCAGTACGATGACCTCCAACCCCGATGCGGCACAGATGTGTGCCACCGCGGAGGACTGGCAGACCTATCTTGATTTTCTGTTCCACTACGGCGAGGGTACAGGCACGGCTTATAACCTGGACGCGCTGAACGAGGCTGTGGCCCTGGTGAAAGAGGCCACAGGCGACGCGGATTACAAAGTGGGCGTGAAGATTGCGTTTTATCCGCCCATTCTGTGCCAGGATGCCTTCGGCACGCTGCCCGGCGGCACCCATTCGCTGAATTTCGCGGTTTCGGATACCAATCCGGCGCAGCAGGCTCTGGCGGACCGCATGGAGGCCTCCAGGTGGTATCTGGACACCGTGATTCGGGAATTCAAGGCCAAGGGTTACGAGAACCTGCGTCTGGACGGCTTCTATTGGTACGATGAAGTGATGCACTACGACGTGGACCCGTTGGTTCTGGAAACGGTGCAGGGTGTAACAGATTACGTCCACAGCCTGGAGAACGGCGCGTATCAAATTTACTGGATCCCCTTCTACCAGTCCTCCGGGTTCCGCGCCTGGAAGACCTTCGGCTTTGACTACGCCATCATGCAGCCCAACTATGCGTTCGACGCCAATGCCTCCGAACAGCGCATTGCGGATACCGCTGCGCTGTGCAAAAAGTACGGCCTGGGCATCGAGATGGAATTCGGCGGCATCAACGACAAATACATCAGCCAGTTCCGCTCTTACCTCACGCAAGGGGCGGACGACAAGCTTGCCTATCAGAACAACAGCCTGATTGCCTGGTACACGGGCACATGGGGCATTGCAGAGACGAGCCAGAACGTCTCGGGCACGCGGTATATCTACGACGCGATGCATGATTTCTTCAGCGGCATCCCCACGGAGATGGAGAAGCCTGTCAAGAATCTTGCGGCGGCGGGCACGCTTACACTGGAAGCGGACAATGTAAAAAATACCGAAGAATTCAACAAGCTGCTGCAGGCGCTTCCGAAACTGGTGGACGGCAATGAAAAGGCCGGCGCCTGGAACGACAGCTATGTGAAGATCAATGCCAATCACGCGCAGGGGCCGTTTACGCTGACAGCGGATCTGGGCGGTATCGGGCAGGTGGAGCGTGTGGCGCTGGGCTCCGTTTCCAATCCGGGATGGGGCATCGGCGCGCCGGACAGTGTTTCATACAGTGTTTCACAGGACGGCCAGACATGGAAAGAGCTGGGTACTGTAACCTATGCGCAGGCGGAGATAAGCCCGGGAGCGGCCAACGGCTTCGAGACGGTCGAGTATGTGCTCAAGCTGGATGCCGCCGAAAAGGCCCGTTATATCCGCGCGGAGTTCGGCCACGGCCTGGACGCCTCCAAAGACCCGGCTGCGCCCTATACATGGCTGGGCGTGGACGAATTCACGGTAAACGGTACGGCGCCGCTGGCTTCGGGCGAGGGCATCGCATCTATGGGTACCATAACGTTGGAAAGCGGAAATGTCCTGAACAGTGAAAGCTTTGCAAACCTTCAGAACGTGGCTTCTGTGCTGCTGAACAACGGCGTCCTTCAAACAGGAAGCTGGGCGAACCAGAATACGCTGAACGGTGATTATATCGGCGTCCTGCAGACCGTGGCTACGGAGCCTTTTACGCTGCAGATCTCCTTTGACACTGTCGCTGAGGTGCAGGCTTTGGGGGTAGACTATCTTGCCTGGGTATCCGCGGGCATCGGCGCGCCGGATAAGGTGACGTATTCCGCGTCGCTGGACGGCAAGAGCTGGACGGAGCTCGGCACCGTGGCGCAGGCGGACGCTCGCCGCTATGAAGCCATCGCCACGGGTATGGACGCCTACCACTTTGTACTGGAGACTGGTGCTCCGGTGCGTGTGAAATACCTGAAGGCCGAGTTTGAGCGCGGCTTCAACACGGACAAAAATACCAAATTCGGCTGGGTGGCTTTTGATGAATTCACCGTGGAGGGCGCGCTCACTTCGGAACAGCCCGCTCCCGTGTTCAACGAGGTGGACAGTGCAACAGGGATCCGTGTTGCGGCAGGGCTGGACACAGTGCCGGCCGGCGCGCATCTCAAGGTGGAGCCGGTGGATGCGGGCGACGCGGCATATGCTTCTGTGGCGCGCGCTTTCCGCAATGAAAATGTTGACCTTGCGGCATTTGATATTTCTTTGCTGCTGGATGGCGGCACGGTGCAGCCGCGCGGCGTGCTGAATGTGGCGTTCCCGCTTCCCCAGGGCTTTGACGCAGCCAAAACGCAGCTGTATCACGTAAGCCCTGAGGGCGAAAAAGAACTGCTGACGGCAAAAACAGCAGACGGCCTGCTGAATGCGGAGCTGACACATCTGAGCCTGTATGTATTGGCACAGCCGAAGGCGGGCGCCGAAAGCGGCGGCTCCTCTTCTTCCGCTCCTTCGGGCGGGACGAGCAGTTCTTCTGCAGACACATCTTCCTCTTCCGGCACGCCTTCCGGCGGCGCGGGGGGCGCGTCTTCCGGTACGGCCGCACCTGCGCCGGGAATTCCCCAGACAGGGGATGCGTTCCCGCTGGTCTGGGTCACCGTAGCCGCAGCAGCTTGTGTGGTCCTGCTGGCTGTGCTGGCTTGGAAAAAGCACCGGGAGACACGCGCATAAAAAATGTGACATTTTGGTAAAAGCCGGATGCATTCCAGCGGCGGTGTGCTATAATGGTTTCAAGCCAGCAGCTTGTGCGGCTGTGTGCCGGGCATAAACCGATGCGCATGCGCGCAGCTTTGGAAACATTGAACCACGCAGAACGGCAACGGGGCCGCGCGTCCGCACATGGCGGGCGCGCGGCCGTTTTTCAGCAGCACGGCTGCGCCGGTATATCAGAAGGAGGGACAAAGCGATGGAAGTATGGAATGAGCCGGCCGTTTTATTTGAAAAGAGCACGATGTTCACCAAGAGCAGATTCTGTAAGATCTATAAGGTCACATCGGAGAATCCCTCCGGCTATCTGCCCCATTCCCACGATTATATGCAGATTTGGTATATCACCCGAGGCTGCTGTGAGCATTGGGTGGAGGGGCAAAAGCATCTGATGGCCCGCGGCGATATCTTCATCGTTCCTCCGAAGGTCGAGCATCAGGTGGTGCGGCTGGAAGATGCCGAGATCATCAGCTGCGAATTTTCTTTCGACCATTTTTTTCCGCCGAAGGAGAACAGCGCCTATCAGCAGGTGCATGAAGCGGCGCTGAATCTTTCTTTTGCCTGGCTGTTCCTCAAGGATGCCGATGACATCCATTCCCAGTTTTCGCTTCGGCCTGAAACGGGAGAGCGCGTGAACACGCTGATGAACGCGATGCTGGTGGAATACGAAAACGGAGATATCTATTATGAGGAATTCCTGCGCGTGCAGATCATGGAGCTGCTGCTTGTACTGGCACGGGAATATTCTCAGTCGCCCCAAAGCCATACCGCAGCGGCCGTTTACGACAAATACAAGCCTATGGTGGAAGATGCCATCCGGTATGTGGAAGCGCATTACAACGAGCCGCTCAAGCTGGAGGATGTGTGCCGTATCTCCATGGTGTCCAAAACATATTTCTGCTATCTGTTCAAGCTGCTCACCCAGCAGACCTTGGTGGAGTATATTATGAACCTGCGCATCCAAAAGGCCATTGAGCTTTTGAAGGACCCGGCCAATTCCATTACCTGGGTGGGATACGAGGTGGGCTTCAACGATTCGACGCACTTTTCGCGCACGTTCAAAAAGGTCGTAGGTATTTCGCCGCGCACCTATCGGGCAATCAAGAACTCTGAAAGCTGAACCGCGCCCGGACGGGCGCGGCGGCTTTGCAAAAAAACAGACCGCGCGGCGCGCGGCCGGGGAGAGATGGGATATGGAAAATTTTGTGCATGCGTCTGTTTCGCATGCGGCCCTTGCGGAGTTTGGGCGGAACGCCCGCGCCGTTGGAGTGCAGCTGCACGCGCTGGAGATTTTTGAAAAAAATGAGTGCATGGTCCGCTGGGCCGTCGCGCCTTACAGCTGCGGCGATAAACGGGAAATGTACTCGCTGAGCAAAAGCTTTACTTCCACGGCTGCAGGAGTTGCGTTTGGAATGGGAAAGCTGCATCCGGACGACCGGGTGCTGGACTGGTTCCCCGAATATGCATCCCTGTGTTCGGGCGATGCGCGTTGGAGCCGCCTGCGCGTGGGGCATGTACTCTCCATGAATACAGGGCATGCGGCCTGTGTGATGCCGCAGGCGGCATTTTCGCAGGATGGCGTGCGCGCTTTTTTTGAAGCGCCGCTGTCCCATGAGCCGGGGACGTTTTTCGCCTATAATACCGCCGCCTCCTATCTCGCGGCAGAGCTGGTGCGCCGTGCCGCGGGCCGCACGGTTCCCGAGCTTCTGGCACGCACGGTGTTCCCCGCGCTGGGTGTGGAGGAGTTTTCGTGGCTGACCTGTGCAGACGGACGGTGCCAGGGCGGCACCGGGCTGCAGGCATCCTGCGATGACGTCGCGAAGCTGGCCCTTCTGTATCTGAACGAGGGCGAGTGGGCGGGACGCCGGGTGCTGCCGCGGGACTGGGTACATATGGCTGCGCAGCCGCACTCCGTAAATGCGGGAAACGGCACGCCGGACTGGTGTGCGGGCTACGGCTATCAGTTCTGGATGAACCGGCGTGGAGGCTTCCGCGGCGACGGCGCCTTTGGGCAGTTGTGTGTGGTTCTGCCTGAAAACGGAATTGCGGCCGCCGTTACGGCCGAGTGCACAAATATGAGTGCCGAGCTGGACGCGCTGTGGCTCCTGCTGGAAAATCTGCATAAGCAGGACGGCGCGTGCGCAGACGGAGGGCTGCCGGAGGCGTACATACCCCAAGGCAGGCTGGACGGCAGAGAATGGGATACGGGCTGGCTGGATTTCCGGCCAAACCCGGCGGGTTTCACAGGCCTGCGTGTGCGCGTGGACGGGGAAGCCGCCTGTGTATGGCTGTGCGACGGCAGCAGTGTGCAGAAGGTGTGCGCGCCGTCCGGTACGTGGCGGGAGAATACGCTCTGGGCGAAAAATTTCCGTCCCGCCATCTTCCGCCAGATGCCGAGGGCGGAACGCGCGCCGCTGCGTTTCGCCGCGGCGGCGCATATGCGCGGGGATCTGCTGGTGCTGGAGTGCCGCAGCCTGAATACGCCCCATGCCTTTGAAATGCGTTTTGCCTCCAGCGGGGACGGCATGCGCATGGAGCTTTTCTCCCCGCTGGATGTCTTTGGGGAAGAAAAGCTGCTGGAAGCGGGCCGCCCGCAGCGCAAAGTAGAGCGGTAAAGGAATGTGGAGGCAATGACCAGAATACTGTTTGTCTGCCACGGCAACATCTGCCGTTCGCCCATGGCGGAATTTGTGTTTCGGGAGATGGCTGAAAAACGTGGCATGGGGGCTCTGTTCCACGCGGCTTCCGCCGCTACCAGTGGTGAAGAGCTGGGCAACCCTGTGCACCAGGGCACACGGGAAAAGCTGCGGGCTGTGGGCATTTCCTGCGCGGATAAGCGCGCGGTACGCCTGCGCCCGGCCGATTACAGGGCCTGGGATCTGCTGCTGGGCATGGATTCGTACAATTTGTCCAACATGCGGCGCATTTTTGGCGGCGACCCGGAACGAAGAATGTTTCGTCTGCTGGATTACTCCGCTCACCCCCGTGATATTGCCGACCCCTGGTATACCGGAGATTTTGACGCAACATACGCCGATGTGTGCGAGGGATGCGGGGCGCTGCTGGAGCATCTGCTGCGCGGCGGGCTGCGGCCGGAATAGCCCTGCGCGGAAAAACAGAAAACAAAAGGCCGGGCACTGCCCGAACGGAGTTCCGTTCAGGCGGCACCCGGCCTTTCGTGTATTTCGTGCGTCAGGCACAGGCTTCGCCCAGCAGCATGCCGCGCACAGCAGCAATATCCTGCGCCGCGGCGCCGGCCTGCAGCAGATACGATTCCGCGGTACCGTAGTGCTCCGCGAGATAGGCCAGCGCCGTTTCAAGCTCCTCCGGCGCAGAGGAGAATACCGCATCCGGCGGGATGATACCAAAGGTCTTTTTCAGCCAGGCCTTCTGCCGCTTGAAAATGTCCCGCATGTTGGCTTCACTTACGCTGTAATCGGCAACGACAATCTCGCAGGGCACGCCCGCAAGCAGCAAAAGAAGCATGGCCGTCACGCCCGTGCGGTCTTTTCCAGCGGTACAGTTGAACAGCACCGTCCCGTCACTGTGTTGTGCAAAAATGCGGATCATCCGTGCAAACGCGTCGCCGCGGCCGGACAGCAGCTTCACGTATACATCGCCCATGCGCTCAGGCATTCCGCCCGTAAAGCCCTGGCTCGCCGCCTCGTCCAGCATGGGGATGGAATAATAATCCACGCCGGGCACGTCTGCAAGACGGGAGGGAGCGGCGGCCGTCTCGCTTTCGCTGCGCAGGTCCACCACACAGCATACGCCGTAATCCAGCAGCATCTGCACGTCTTTGTCCGTCAGTCCGGAAAGCCCGTCGGAACGCAGGAAGGCGTGCCTGCGCGTCTTCCTGCCGCAGGCGGCGGGGTAGCCGCCCAATTCGCGGGTGTTGCGCGTACCGGCCAGTGCCAGAGGGGCGTTGACACAAATCGTCTGCTCCATGATCGAAAACTCCTTTTTGTTGATGAGGAACGGCAAGGGCGGTCCGGCGGTATGCCGGGCCGCCCTTTGCATGTTCCGTGGGGCAAATTATTTGCCTGTTTCCCACACTTCCTCTTTCATGTTCGAACGGATGTATACAATGGCTCCGCCCAGGCAGATGAGGAACATCAGCACCGAAAGTGCGGCCGCACGTTCATAATTCATGTAGGTGCCCGTTTGTTGGTACAGCAGGATGCCCAGCATTTTTGGATTGTTGGGGCCTGTCAGGTAGGGAATCGTGAACGCGCCCACCTGGCCCATAAGGATAAAGGTGGCGCTGACGATGACGTCCTTGTATGTCAGCGGAAGAATGATGCGGCACAGAACATCCCGCCAGGAGCATCCGGCGTCGCGCGCGCTTTCCACATAGGAATCGTTGACGCTGGACAGCGCGGCGCTCATCATCATGGCTGCAAAGGGAATGCAGAACCACAGGTTTGAAAGAATGATGCCTTTCAGGTCATACAGCAGGCCGGGCTTGTAATCGACGCCGAAGGCTGCGGCGATGCGGTTGATGCTGCCGGAGTCCTTGATGACATTCATCACCGCGTACACTGCGGCGATGCCCGGGATGAAGCGGGGCAGCAGATACAGCTTGCCCAGCGCGCGGCTGACGGGGCTTTTGGAAAAGCGGAGGTACAGTGCCAGCAGAAAGCTGAGCACTACGCTCAGTGCCATGACGGTGAGAGCCTCGGCGAGGGTGAACAGCAGGCTTTGCAGCGCCTCGGCGCTGGTAAAGAAATAGGCATAGTTGTCCAGCGTGAACTGCCCGTCCGCTGTTCGGAAGGAACGGGCCACTGTGTTTACGATGGGAAAGACTACCACCAGAACCATAATGGAAAACGCGGGCAGAACCATCAGGTACGGCAGCCATCTGTGTTTTTTCTGGTTTGCCATATGCGCGGCCTCACTGTGCCAGCGGCGCGATCTCTTCCGTCCAGCGTACCACGATATCTTTCTGTATCATGCCGATGGAAAAATAGCGCAGCTCGTCCATATTGGTCTCCTCCAGCCAGTCGGCGTGGTCCAGATTTTCCAATTTGGCAGTGTCCACGACAGGAGAGGCATACATGGTGTTCCAGCCGATGGCCTGGGCCTCATAGCTCAGGTAGTAGTCGATGACGGAGAGCGCGGCCTCCTGATCCTTGGCGATTTTCGGGATGCAGAAGCCGGCCAGCGCACCGGAAAAGGCGGGCTCGATGGGCTGAAGCTTGATGGACTCGGGCATCGTACCCATATTCTTCTGGCTGAGCACCATGTTCACGAACGCGGGCGTCATGTCGATCTGCTTTGTGGCCAGCAGGTCCAGCGAACCGGCATTCTTCATCGGGTACTGTACCTTGCCCGCCGTCTGGTACAGATAAGGGTGCAGCTCGGCCATCAGGGCGAAGGCGTTGTCCCACTCGGCGGTGTGTTCGGTCTCCCATTTGGTGTCCGGGGACATGCGTGCTTCGTCGGGCAGCTGGTTGTAGATGGCGGTCGTTACAAAGGTATAGCCGGAGCCGCCGGTGGACGGGTCGCAGTAGGCGAAACGGCCGGGATTGTCCTTGATCCATTGATACAGCTCGTCCGCCGTTGCAGGCGGATTTTCCACGGTTTCGGAATTGTAGGCCAGCATCACGGCTGTGCCGCGGTAGGGGATGAAGGTATCGCCTACGATATTGTCCTTGAATACGACATTTTCATAGTTGGGGATCTTCGAGGTGTCGATGGGGATGAAAAAATCTTCGCTCGTCTGGGCCAGAATGGCGGAGATCCCGCTGTCGTCTAGGGCAATGATGTCAAAATCGGTGTCGGTCTCGCCTGCCTGATAGGCAGCGGCAAGGCGGTCGGGCAGGCTCTGCTCGCTGGTGCCGGAGACGACGAACTGGATCTCCACCCGGGCCTTGGTATTATAGGCGGGGTCTGCGTTGTGTGCGTCGGCAACGGCCTGCAGCGCTTCGCGCACCTCCTGGCCGCCATAACCCCAGATGGTGACGGTGGGAACGTCCGCGCTTGCGGCGCCCGTGGCCGGGGAAGTGCTGCCGCAGGCGGAAAGGCTCAGCGCAAGAGCGCAGGCGGCGACGGCGCACAGCGCCTTCTGGATGAATCGATTCATGAATGTTTCTCCCTTCCATATCTCCTATGAGCTTACGATAAAATCCTTATTTATTGCCGGGGCGGCTTTCCGCTCCGGCGGAAAACAGCCGAAGCTGTTTTGCCCGGAAGTACTTCAGGCGCTGGCCTGTGCCGCGCCGAACTGCTTGAAGCGCGTGAAGGAATAGTCCGCTGTCTGGCCGGGTATATATCCCAGTGCCTGTTCCTTGGGAATGAAAACCTTCAGCCGTGCGCCGTCTGCGCGAACAAGGATGATCTGTGTGTAATGGCCCAGCGGCATCACGCTTTCAATACGCGCCATGCCCGCGCCGGAGGCCGAACGCAGAGCAATATCCTCCGGGCGCACGGCGAGCACCGCGCCGCCTTCGTCCAAAAAGTTCATCTCGCCGATGAACCCCGCCACAAAACGGCTGTGCGGGTTGTCGTAAATTTCGGTAGGGCTGTCCAGCTGTTCAATGGCACCCTGGTTCATGACGGCAATGCGGTCGGAGATGGCCATGGCCTCCTCTTGGTCGTGCGTGACGAAGATGACAGTCAGCCCGGCCTCGCGCTGGATGCGCTTGAGCTCCTCGCGCATCTGGCCGCGGATCTTGGCGTCCAGTGCCGAAAACGGCTCGTCCAGCAGAAGTACGGCGGGCCTGAGCACCAGTGCGCGTGCAATGGCCACACGCTGCTGCTGGCCGCCGGAAAGCTGAGTGGGGTATTTCTTTTCGCTGCCGCTCATTTTTACAAGTGCCAGCATCTCCGCGATCTGCGCGTCCATCTCCTTTTTGGGCGTTTTGCGAAGCTTCAGGCCGAATGCCATATTCTCGTAGATGGTCATATGCGGCCACAGGTTGTAGCTCTGGAATACCATACCGGTGGGACGCTTTTCGGGCGGCAGGCCCTGTACTTCGGCGCCGTCCAGCAAAATCTTGCCGGAATCGATCTTGTTAAAGCCGCCGATGGCGCGCAGGATGGTGGTTTTGCCGCAGCCGGATGGTCCGAGCAGCGTTAACAGCTCGTGTTCATACACCTGGAGGCTGATGTCGGCTACACCCTCGGTAGCGCTGAACTTTTTGGTGAGATTGCGGGTCTCCAGCTTGATAACGGGAAGGTTCATTTCCATATTTTCTCCTTTGCGAAGGGCGCGTCACATTTTCAGCCCGTTGGACAGGGCGTCGGCGCTCAGATATTTGCGGAAGACGACGAGCAGCAGGATGGACGGCACCAGCAGGATCATCGCGAATACCGCGCCCGCGGTATCCGGGAAGGACATAATGATGCCATACAGCTCACTGGGCATGGTGTGCACGTTGGGCAGGCCAATGAGCAGCGAACCCTGCGCCTCTTCCATGGAACCGAGGAACGTATACAGTGAAGCCACGATGATGCCGGGCTTGGCCATGGGCAGCGTAACCATAAGGAACGTGCGCAGCGGCGAAGCGCCCACGTCACGGGCGCTTTCCTCCTGCTGGATATGTACGGTGCGGAACGCGCCGGAAGGAATCCACACCATGAACATCATCGTGTTTACGATGTGCACCAGCACCACTCCTGCAAATGTGCCGATAAGGTTCAGCTTATAAAAGATGACGGCCATGGCTGTGTAGATGCCCATTTTGGGGAATGCGTTGGTAAGAAGAAAGCTCAGGCGCACGGCGCTGCGGCCCCTGAACGGGTAGCGTGCCAGCGCGTAGGCGGCGGGCAGGCATACGGCCAGCGAGAGCAGCGTTACAACAACAGCCAGCACCAGCGATGTGCCGATGGATTGTACAAGCTGTGCCTTGGAGAGCACATAATCCCACCATTTGAATCCGTAGCTCCGGGGGATGACATCGGGATACTCGTAATCTCCGGCGAACGAAAGCAGCAGCATATTCATCAGCGGTCCGTAAAAAAACAGCAGAAACAGCGCAAGCAGGACATATTCCCAGAATTTGTTTTTGCCCAGCGAAAAATAAAGGCGTCTCATCCGTTTCCCTCCTTGTCAAGATAAAGCGGCGCCCCCACGGCCAACAGGTGTACCGGCGCGCAGGCGCCGGCATACAGCTTCAGCACGGCGCTGCGCGCGCCCGGAGCCAGGGACAGAGAGAGCGGCGTGCGCAGGTCTGTTTCGGCACGCTGTACCGCTCCGGTGCTGTCCCTCAGCTCCAGCACCGGGGCAGCGGCCTGCGCCGGTGCCCAGTCCAGATAGCCGGAGGTGTTGTCGAATATTACTGTTACGCGTCCCTTTTCGCTGTGTGCTGTGAACAGAGGACCTTTTGTGACGATGGTCTGCCGGCGCAGCACCGCGCCCAGTACCGCATCCGCCGCGTTCAGCGTGCAGGCCTTGTCCACGATGGCGTAGGTGGTGAATACCTCCGCGTCCCGGGGCATGCTGTGAAGATCTTTTCCGGTGACGGCCGCGATGCGCTGTCCATCCAGCACCAGCCGTTCCCACAGCGCCAGCGCCCGGCTGTTGCCGATGAACGCCTCTGCCATGGGGTGCGCACCCATGTCGGATTCCGAAACAGAGGTGTTAAAGACCTCGATATAGTCCACTGCGTTCCAGTCGTGCATTTCCATGTCAAAACGGCAGCCGATGAACAGCGGGCTGCCGACGGAAAACGGGTGTGCGATGCCCACGGCACGCGCGCCCGCAGTGCGCAGCATTGCAAAAAAAGGCTCCGGCGCACGGGGGTCCAGTGTGGTGATGTCCGGCATCTGTACAAGTCCAAGCGCCAGAATGTGGCCGAAAAATGTGGTTATCTCCACGCCCGGCAAAAGTGCAAGCGCGTATCCCGCCCGCCGGATGGCGTCATAGGCCTTCGCATGGCCGGAAGTGGTGTTATGGTCTGTCAGGGCCAGCACGCCGAAGTTTTTTTCCGCGGCGTATGCAGCCAGTGATTCCACAGAAAGCGCACCGTCCGATTCTGTGGAATGGTTGTGCAGTTCTGCTCTTATGAATTTCATCCGGCCACCTCCTCCAGGCGCAGCGTGTAGTTTGTCTCGTCGTTGAGAACGTTGAGCACGTGCAGCACCACCCGCAGTACGCCTGTGGGACGACAGTTTACAAAGCCCTCGGATGAGCCCTGCGGTGCGAGCAGCATTTCCTTTGTCAATTGGTTGCGGTGAGCGCTGCCCACACACGCACCGTTCAAAAACAGCGAGACGTTGATTTCGCCCTTGGGCATCGTGCAAAGATGTTCCGCCAACGCCTCCGGCACGGGCGTACCTTCGGGCAGGTTCTGTGCGGCAGCGGCCATACAGCCCGCGCGCAGCGTGTCCGGTTCCTGCTGCGGTTCGCGCTTGTCAAAGGTGAACACCACGCGCAGGGCGCGCAGCTCCCCCGGCAGAAGCGTTGTGTAAGAGATGTGCCCCTGAAAGCCCCGTGGCAGTTGTCCGGACACCCGGTACAAAAGCCGTTCATTCGTTTGCGGCACTTATTTCCATCCTTTCCTTTTAGACGGGTTGTTCCGTCATTTTGTTGAATCTTGTTTCTTTTCACTGTGCATATTCTACAAGATAGACCCCGATGCTTTCTCCGCAGAACATGTAAGAGCCATGTAAAAAGAACGCAATTCCGTGGGAAAACCGGTCAAAAATGGACAGTTTTCAGAGGCTTTATCGGAACTTTACAAAGAACGGGCGTGTGGTTTACATACATGATTTTTCTGCCCGGGGTGTCTGCGGTATACTGGGAGAAGAACGGAAGAGAGGGAGGCGGCACACCGTGCCACAGATGAAATATGAAAAGCACAATGCGCGGCAGTATGAGCAGATATTGCGTGCGGCGCGGCAGTTGTTTGTGGAAAAAGGGATCGAGCGCGTAAGCTTCAGCGCAGTGGCGGACAGCTGCGGTATCGCGCGCGCGACGCTTTACAAATATTTCCCCGATAAGGAATCTTTGCTGTGGGCCATCCACCGCCAAGCGCTGCGTACATTTGGAAACGCACTGCTGGCGCGGGCGGAGGCGCGTCCGCTCACGGCCCTGGAACGCTTTTCCGTGTATTTTGAGGAGCTTGCCCGCCGGTTTGAACTGGACCCGGATTTCCTTTTATTTTTCGACCTGTTTGAAAAAACCTATCAGGCGGAAACGGCGCGGCGTGGCAGCGCTGTTTACGAGCGGATGTTCCGACCGGGAGATTTCGGCTCCGGCGACACTGCACGATTTTTATGCGAGAATTTTAACGATGGCTCCCTGCGGGCCGGGTTGGACGCGCAACTCACCGCCGTCAGCGCCACGTATACAGCGGTGTATGTACTCATCGGCTTGGGAAAAGACCGCGCGCCTCTGTCGCTGAAATACGGTATGGAGGCCCCGGCCATGGCGCGGTTTTTATTTGATGCATTTCTGCGGGGCATCAGCGCAGACGGAGCCCCGCCTCGCTGAAAGGCCTGAAACGGAAAAAGCGTGCCGCATCCGGTTTGGGATGCGGCACGCTTTCTGTGCTTTCAAAAGAATGGGAGCAAGGCTGGACGAAAAGGCGAAAAGAGATTGACACCGTCCGCTGCCGTGCTATACTGTGGTTAGCGAAAACTAATTATGGAGCGGCGGAGCCGCCGCTGAACGGAGGGTATTGTCATGGAAGCAACTGTTTCTGCACTGCTCAACCAGCAGATCAACAAGGAGTTTTATTCGGCCTATCTTTATCTGGACATCGCCAATTTTTATGCGTCTAAGGGTCTGGACGGCTTTGCAAACTGGTATCAGGTTCAGGCAAAGGAGGAGCAGGACCATGCGATGCTGTTTTACCAGTATCTGCACAACAACGGCCAGCCGGTGATACTGGAGGCCGTCGGCAAGCCGGACGGGGCATTTGCTTCGCTGGAGGCCCCTTTGGCCGCAGCGCTGGAGCATGAACGGTATGTTACCGCACTCATCAACGCCATTTACACAGCGGCACAAGCGGCGCAGGATTACCGCACCGTACAGTTTCTGGACTGGTTTGTAAAGGAGCAGGGCGAGGAAGAGAAAAACGCCGCTGACCTGATCACCAAGATGGAGCTGTTTGGGAGCGACGCGAAGGGGCTGTACATGCTCAACAGCGAGTTGGCCGCCCGCGTCTATACCGCACCGTCCCTTGTGCTGTAATACGACAGGGACAAAATGGCGGCCTGCGCCAGACGCAGGGGAAAAGCGGCGCCTCCGGACACAGGGTGTTCGGGAAAGACTGCGATTTGTTTTTCAAAAACCGGAAATACGCCGTTTCTCTTGCTGCTTCGGACGCCGAGGAACGGCTGAAGTTTATTGAGTTTATATAAGGCTTCACACAAATGAGGTGCAGACAGCCGACAGCTTGGTCCGCTTGACGGCAGCCGTTACGGCCTGTGCGGACAGTACGATAATTTTTTACAGTGCAACGGGCGGACAAAAATAAAATAACGCGCCGATCTATTTCGGCGCTTCGGTCTTTCGAAAAAAGCCGCTTTTCGACGCCCTTTTCGCTAAGTTGCCTACGAACAGGGCCTTTGGCCCCGTTCGCCCCGAACGACGGCTTTCGGCGGTCGCTTCGCTTTGCTCGCCTCGGTACTCGTCTTGCGGGGCGTCGCGGGGTTATTTTAAATGAAAAAGGGGCGTCTGCGCGCTTATCCGCAAGGGAGGCGTCGCACCGCTCCGACACGCACCTGCGGGTGCAGTCGCCACTCCTTTTTCAAGCTTTTCCCCGGACGTTTCTTTTGCTTCTTTGCCTTTTTCGACAGTCTGAAGCGTGCAATCCTTTTAACAAGGATTGCACGCTGTTTTTGTAGCCCACGGCTGTAACTGTCCTCTAATCCCGAAACAGTTCATTCGCCAAGGGCTTTTTTTCTGCTGTCCGGATGAGGTTGCTCACATATGGACGTTTGCCGGAAAGGACCTCGTCATAAAAATTCTGCTTCCAGCCGATATAGGAAATGCTGTCCTCCAATTCCTTAATAGAAGCCCGCAGCTCCTCCTGCTTTCTCGCAAGCATTTTTTTTCGGGAAACAATGGTAGCTTCCCCTTGCAGGCACAGTTCCAGATATTTTTTCATCTCCTGAATGCTCATCCCGCATTTTTTCAGGCAAGTAAGATCTTTGATCCATTTTACATCTTTCTCATCGAAAACCCGGCGGTTGTTGTGGTCGCGCTTGACGTTTGGGACCAACCCCTCGTTGCAGTAGAATTTCAAAGTCTGGTAGGTCATATCCAGTTCCCGGCAGACCTGCATCATTGTATACACAGACTTACACCTCCGGTTGTGTCTACAAAAAGTCATTAAAAATTTTAAAAGGCTATTGACCGATAGTAACTACCGTATAATATAATCGATCTTAACAAGCGGTTAAAACAAACGCATTGTAGCATTGAAATAACAAAATTGCAAGAGAAAAAGAGGGATATTCAAATGAAAGTGTTGCTTGTAAACGGCAGCTCCCGTAAGAAGGGATGTACCAATGCCGCGTTGTGTGAAGTGGAACGTGCCTTGCAGGAAGCGGGAATCGGAACCGAGCAGTTCTTTATCGGAAATGAAGCTCTGCCGGATTGCGTTGCCTGCCGCAAGTGCCGGGAAACCGGGCGTTGTGTGTTCCATGATAGTGTGAATGAGTTTGTAGAAAAGGCAAAATCAGCAGATGGTTTTGTATTTGGTTCTCCGGTTTATTTCGCCCATCCCAGCGGCAGGCTGTTGGCTTTTATGGACAGGGCTTTTTATTCCGGCGGAGCGGCATTTCAGTTTAAACCCGCGGCGGCAGTACTTTCTGCCCGGCGGGCGGGAACCACAGCTTCTTTCGACGTTATCAATAAGTATTTTACCATCTGCTCTATGCCGGTAGTTTCCGCCACCTATTGGAACCACGTATACGGCGCACAGCCGGAGGAGGTCGCAAAGGATAAGGAAGGGCTGATGACCATGTATAATATCGGGAAGAACATGGCGTGGCTGTTAAAGTGCATCGCCCTGGGAAGAGAGAATGGACTTCCGCACCCGGACAACGAAAAGGTTTTGACGAACTTTATAAGATAAGAAAAGGATGGCTTTTATGAACAAAAACGCGGAGAGCAGAGCGCGAAGATTATTTGCAGGGGTAAATTCTTCTTTGAGCCGGACCGATCCTGAGTTTGTGGAAATCATCTCAAATTTTTCTCAGGACGAAACCGCGAATGCAAATATCCTCACGGAAAAGGAACGGATGCTTTGTATCCTGGCCGCCCTGCTTGGCTGCCAGGGCATGGGCGAATTTCAGAACATGCTCCACGCAGCACTGAATATAGGGGTTGACCCCGTTGCGATCAAGGAGACCATCTATCAGGCAACGGCCTATCTTGGGATCGGCCGCACCTGTGATTTTCTCATTGCTGCGAACGGGATTATGGAGCAGCATGGCGTCAGGCTGCCACTTGCGCCGCAAGCATCCACAAATGAGGAAACCCGGTTTGAGCGAGGGCTTGCCAAACAGGTGGAGCTGTTTGGCCCCGATATGGCGAAGCGCCAAACGGATGGCCCGGCGCTTCGCAGAAACATTAACCGCTGGCTGGCGGACAACTGCTTTGGAGACTATTATACCCGCAACGGCCTGAACGGCCAGGAACGCGAGATGATCACTTTTTGTTTCCTTCTTGCACAGGGAGGCTGTGAAAACCAGCTTCGCGGGCATACGGCAGGAAATTTCGGCGTGGGCAACGGAAAAGAAAACTTTACAGTGTCGTGGAGCAGTGCATGCCATATATCGGGTATCCCCGCAGCCTGAATGCTATGAGCATCATTGACGAAATCGCCGCAAAAGAAAAATAAGGAGGAGCTGCTATTATGGAATATGCAACACTGCAAAACGGATTGAAAATGCCTATGGAGGGCTTTGGGGTTTTTCAAGTTCGTGATAAAGAGGAATGTAAGCGTTCTGTGCTGGATGCGATTCGGACAGGATACCGCCTGATTGACACTGCCGCTTCATACACCAACGAGGACGCCGTGGGAGAAGCTGTGCGGGAAGCCATTGCTGAAGGCATCTGTACCAGAGAGGAGCTGTTTATCACCTCTAAAATGTGGGTGCAGGATATGCAGAATTACGAAATGGCAAAAGCCGCCATTGACGCCTCTCTGGAAAAAACAGGGCTGGAATATCTGGATTTATACTTGCTGCATCAGGCGATGAAGGATTACTTCAGCGCATGGCGGGCTATGGAGGACGCGTACAGGGATGGAAAGCTGAAAGCTATCGGCGTGTCCAACTTCTATCCTCACGTCCTTACGAATTTCTGCGAAACTGTCGAGATCCAGCCCATGGTGAATCAAGTGGAGCTTCACCCTTATTTCACGCAAGAGAACGCATTGGCTACTATGAAAAAGTACAATATCGTTCCGGAAGCATGGGCGCCTCTTGGCGGCGGCCGATATGGCGCGTTCCATGAGGGGCTCCTTCTGGAGATTGCTTCGGCACACGGAAAGACAGTGGGGCAAGTGATGCTTCGATGGAACATCCAGCGCGGAGTAGTGGTGATCCCCAAATCCACCCATCCGGAACGAATCGAGGAGAATTTCAATATCTGGGATTTTACCCTCACCGATGATGAAATGCAGAGGATCAGTTCTTTGGATCAAGGTTATACAGGTACTGCCGTGAAACACTTTGACCCGGAATTCGTTCGTATGTGTACAAACAGAAAGATTCACGATTGAAGGAAGAGTATAGCATGAACAGTTTCACTTTTTCTTATCCGACGAAGGTGTATTTTGGTGAGGGGAGCGCGGCGCAGGCTTTCCGCACAGAGCTTCGAAAGAAAGGCAAGACAGTGCTGCTTGCCTACGGCGGCGGCTCCGTCAAAAAGAATGGCGTCTATGATGAAGTAAAAGCGCTGCTTAAGCAAGCAGATAAAACGATTATTGATTTTTCCGGTATCATGCCGAACCCCACCTATGCAAAGGTGCAGGAAGGTGCGGCCATTGCCCGTGAGCAGCATGTAGACTTCATTCTGGCTGTGGGCGGCGGCAGCGTGATCGACTGCTGCAAGGTGATTTCCGCACAAGCTCTGCTGGACGAAGACATCTGGGAGATGGAGTACGGCAAGGGACAGTTCCCTAACGCAGGAATCCCGGTAGGTGCGGTTGTCACCGCATCCGGCACAGGGGCAGAAATGAACGCGGGCGGCGTCATCACCCATGAAGAAAAGAAGTGGAAGGGCGGCATTTTCGGCATCGCTCCCGTATTCGCCGTCCTGGACCCGGCGTATACCATGTCCGTGCCGCCCATGCAGGTCCTCTCCGGTGCGTTTGACACTTTAAGCCATGCCATGGAAACATATTTCGGTAATTCCGACCAGGATAATGTTTCCGATGATGTGGCGCTGGCGGTCATGCGCAATACCGTTGTCAATATGCGCCGCTTGCTGAAAAACATCAACGACAGGCAGGTTCGGAGCAACTTGATGTGGGATTCTGCAATGGCGGAGAATGGAATTTTGAAATGCGGCCGCCTGACAGATTCCCAGACACACCAGATCGAACACCAGCTTGGCGCTTATACCGACTGCGACCACGGCCAGGGACTGGCAGTGATTCATCCCGTTTATTACCGCCATATCGTAAAGGATGCGCCGGAGAAATTTGCCAGACTTGCAAAGGACGTATTTGGCCAGGATACCGCAGAAGCCGGTGTGGCGGCACTGGAGAGCTTCATCAAAGAGTGCGGGCTGCCCACAAAACTGAGCCGGCTTAAATCCACGGTGGAGATCACCCCGGAGGTACTGCGGCAGGTGGCCGATACCTGCAACATTATCAAGGCTGGCCCCCGTGAACTCAGCAGGGACGAAATCTACGAGATTTTGATGGAGTGTCTATAAGGAGGCCGCATGGACCGGCCGTATATAATTTGTTGCATTTTGAGCGCGCTGGATGGAAAACCACCGGTGCATTTATGAGAACAGAGGCTGCCGGAAAGGCAGGCGAAGAATATGCCCGTATCCGTACAGAATATCGGGCCGACGCATGGCTTTACAGAACGGTGACCACAAAAGAGCTTACAGGAGAGCCAAAACCGGAGATTGGTCCGGCGTCAGAGATATCTCCCGGTGATTCTGTGGCGGAGGCGCAGGCGGCGCTCTACTATGTTTCTGTGGATACGAAGGGAGAAATCGGCTGGGCATCAGGCACATTCCGTAAGGCCGGATGCCCATGCAATTGAAGTTCTGACAGAGCAGCCCCGGCGCGCCGGCGATTTTCCGGCGCAAGAAGATAGAATGCTTGGATGGCGATGGAATTTGGCTGGTATGTTCGGTAAAAGACAAACAGCAAGGAGAAAGAAAAGAGGAAGAATATCCGTGCGCGGATGTTTTTGACATTGCTATTAAGCGGTTGTGCTGAGAAAAACAATAGCTTTGTATCATCGGGAATGCAGCCGGTTCCTTCTATGGCCGCGAACGAATGCGGAAGCCTGCCTGCTGCGGAAAGCGCGCGTTCGGGAGGACGAGGCTGCTGCCCATTCTTAATGAATCGCGGGAGACAGGGTGAAACTCAAATTTGCAGCGCAATTTATGTACCCCAGGAGACCGGAGAACAAATGTCGGCAGTATTTTCCGCTCATGGCTTTAAGACAATCATCAGACTGGAGCATAATATACCGAAGCGCTGGCTGCAAAGGGATATGTAATATAGGATAAAGTCCAACTCCTGGCACTTCCCAAAATCCCATAAAAAGGCAAAGTCTGTCGGCGTTGATATCTGTTGATAAAACAGAACTCCCCCGGTAACAACTACCGAGGGAGTTTTAATTTATGTTTGGCTTGCATTTTGATTTGCATATTTTGTAAATAACACCGTAAGGATATTGGCGCGCATAAACAAGGTAAAAAGAAAACCGCAAACACCGAACAAATGACAGTGTAATGCGGCTTTTTATATGGTGGAGACGGAGGGGCTCGAACCCGCGACCTCTCGGATGTGAACCGAACGCTCTAACCAGCTGAGCTACGCCTCCACAACGAAAATTATTATAGCATACCTTCTTTGAAAAGTCCAGCCCCAATTTTATATTTTCCTCTATTGACTTTTGAAAAATATATTGTATTATTGTATTAAGCGGTTAATACAGTGACACAAGGAGACGAGCGCATGAAGTGGAACATTACAGCCGACCGGCCCGTTTACCTGCAGCTCATCGAACAGCTGGAGCTTGCCATCGTGGCCGGTGAATACCGGGCGGGCGCACGGCTGCCCGGCGTGCGGGAGATGGCTGCCGGAGCGGCGGTAAACCCAAACACCATGCAGCGTGCGCTGCAGGAACTGGAAGCACGCGGCCTTTTGAATACACAGCGCACGGCAGGCCGCACCGTAACGGAGGATAAAACAATGATCGCACAATTGCGCGAACAACTGGCTGCCGAGCAGATCGGCGCATTTTTGCAGATGATGGAAAAGCTGGGATACACCCGGGCGCAGACGCTGGCACTTTTGCAGCAAAAGGCACAGGAGGAATAATGATGGAAGCGGTATTGACATGCAGCGCATTGACAAAGGCCTATGGCCCGAACAAAGCGCTGGACAATTTTACGGCGGTTTTTTCCGGCGGGCGCATCACGGGCCTGCTGGGGCCGAACGGCAGCGGCAAGACGACGCTGATGAAGCTGGCGGCGGGGCTGCTGGTGCCCACGGGCGGAAGCCTTCGCGTATGCGGACAGGCGCCGGGGCCGCAGACGAAAGCGCGCGTGGCGTATCTGCCGGAACGCACGTATCTGCCCGCCGGTTTGCGCGTGCGCGAGGCGCTGGAGCTGTTCTGCGATTTTTACGCTGATTTCAGCCGGGAAAAGGCGGTCTCGATGCTGGCGGATCTGAAGATCCAGCCGGGGGACAAGATCAGCGCCATGAGCAAGGGCACGCGGGAGAAGGTGCAGCTTGTGCTGGTGATGAGCCGCGCCGCCGGGTTGTATCTGCTGGATGAGCCCATCGGCGGCGTGGACCCCGCGGCCAGGGATTACATTCTGGATACGATCATCCGTAATTATAGCGAGGACGCGGCGCTGGTGCTTTCCACACATCTTATCGGCGACATTGAAAAGGTGCTGGACGACGTCGTGATGATCGACGGCGGAAGGCTTGTGGCGTCCGGCAGTGTGGATGAGCTCCGTGCGGCGCAGGGCAAAAGCGTCGACGCGTTTTTCAGGGAGGTATTCAAATGTTAGCGAAACTCATCAAACATGAATTCAAGGCGACGGCGTGTATTTTTCTGCCCATACTGGGCACGGTTCTGGTGCTGACGGGCGCGGCGGCGCTGACCGTAAAGCTGGGCGGCATACTGGTGCTGCCCGGCGGAACGGGCTGGGGAGGGCCGGTGCTCGGCCTCGCTTCCGGGCTGCTGTGCCTGCTCACCTTTATTGCAATGATGGCCATGATGACGGCCGCGGTGGTCGTCACCATCCAGCGGTTCTACAAAAACCTGCTGGGGGACGAGGGATATCTGATGTTCACGCTGCCTGTCACACCCGCGCAGCACATCACGGCCAAGCTGGCCGTGGGCACAGTGTGGACGCTCCTTTCACTGGCGCTGGCGGTGCTGGCTGCCGCTGCATTGATCTTCTCTATTCCCGGCGCGGCGGAAAACGGTATGACGCTTGCACGCTTCAGCGCGGCGTTCCGCGCGGAGATGGGGACGGGCCTATGGATGCCCGCCGCCGTGATGCTGGTGCTTTTTATTATCGGTACAGTGAACACATATTTACAGCTTTACATGTGCATGGCCATCGGCGGGCAGTGGCCCACCAGCCGCCTGGGGGCCAGCATCGCGGCGTATTTTATACTCAATTTCGGGCTGCAGATGCTGACGGTGGCCGGTATGCTCGTCAGCGGCGTGGTGCTTGCGGCGACCGGGGCCATGGATGCGCTGGTCCCTGTGGTAGAGCACGCCGCACCCGCCGCCGTGATGTGCGCCGTAATGGGGGCCGTGGGCGCAGTGCTGCTGGTCGGCTGTGTGATTTATTTCTGCATAACGCGCTGGTTGTTGACAAAGCGGCTCAATCTCGCGTAAACTGGTACCAAAAGGAGGGGATGCACCATGGAACGGCAGCAGTATGTATGCCCGAAGTGCGGAAATATGGAGTATGAGGCCGACCAGTTCCAGGCGACCGGCGGCAATTTTGCCAAGCTGTTCGACGTACAGAACAAGCGCTTCACCACCATCACCTGCACCCGGTGCGGCTATACCGAGCTGTACAAGGAAATGAGCGACGGAGCGATGGATGTTTTGGACTTCCTGATCGGCGGCTGAAAAAACGGGATCAAATACCAAAAACAGCGGAGGGCGCGCCCGGTGTGGGCGGCCCGCCGCTGTTTCTGCTTTTTAAGGCGGGTCTATGGCAGGGAAACCGTCAGAGGGTTTCCCTGCGCCGTAAACAGCGCCGTCAGCGCGGCGCTGTCGAACTGTGCGCCCAGCAGAAGCGAATCCTCCGCCAGCCGCGCGCACAGCGCCGCATATACACGGTCGGAGCCGTGGAAGCCGTCCACATACTGGCTGTCATTCGTCTCCGGCAGATAGGAGTAATCGAACACCTCAAAGCCGTGCCGGGCAAACATCGGCTCCAGCGACGCAAAGGCGGCGGAAATATAGCCGTACTGCCCGGTCTCCTGCATGCGCTGCCACACAGAGGGGGCGTAGGGGGGCAGGAACGCCGTTACCTCGATGCCGGCCCGGGCGCAGAAAGCGAGCAGAGCTTCCGTCTGTGCAAGGCTTTCTGCGTCCGGCGTTTCGCCGTACTCAAAGCGGTTCGTGTTTTTTGCGATGCGCTGGAACGTATCCTTAAACTCTGCGTCCGCGCTTTTTTCCGGGTGCAGCACGGCGGTGCCGTAGGTGTATGAGCCGTCTGCGTAAAAGCCCGCGCCGCGCCCCGCGGCCGACATGCCGTACACGCCGTCCTGCGTGCCCAGCACATGCAGCAGGGAATATTTTCCGTCCAGATAATCCGCCAGTGCCCGGCGCAGAGCGTAAAAAGCGTCCGGCTGCGTGTAGGGCCGCAGGGCCGCGCTGTCCTCCGGTTCGATGGAGGTCCAGGTCTCATTGTAGAAATACTGGTCCAGCACCAGAAGCAGATGCTTCGGCCGTGCGTCCGGCGGCATGTTTTCCAAAAACACCTGGGCCTGTGAAATATAGGCGATGCCGCCGCCTGCGTTGTAAAAGCTGTCTGAGGCGAAGAAAGCGCCGCGCAGCTGCATGGAGCGCGAGGTGCCCAGCACCAGCACGTCCGCGCCGCGGGCGTTGGCCACGGCCTGCTTCAAGGCGCGGGTATCATCCCGGTAGGCAAGGCCGAACAGCTCCAGCCCGCCGTTCAGCGCAGCGGCTTCAATGTCCGCCGTGGGCGTCAGTTCGCCCGAGCGCACAAGGGCAAGGGAAAACACGCCCAGCAGCAGGAGGACGGGCGCGAGAAACAGCGCGAGGATCTTTAAAAAGCGTTTCAATGGAAGCCTCCCGGATATTCGGGCCGCGTCCGTTCGGGGGCGCGGCACTTAAAACTGGAAGTAGATGGGCGTGGGGGATGCGCCGATGGGCGCAAGAAACAGGATGGCCAGAACCAGCACATAGCACAGCGCGGCCTGGAACCATTTTCTGCGCCCCGCAAGCCAGACGGAAAAGCCCGTGCGCCGCGCGGCGAAGTCCACCGCGCACAGCAGAGCGCAGGCAAAGCCGACGCGCACCAGCATACCGCTGTTAAACCCCAGCATGGCGAGAGCGTTTTTCAGCGCCGGGGGCGCAAGAGAAAAGCTGTCCGGCATGCGGGCGAACAGATGCAGCGCACCGGACAGGGTGGGCGCGCGGAAAAACACCCACCCGAACCACACCAGCACGAAAGTGACAAGCATTTTCAGGCCGCGGGCCGGGGCGCTCTGCTCTGGAATGTGCGAGGCGCGCCACAGCCGCGCGCGGGCGGGCGCGGTGAGCCGCCCCACCGCAAGGTATGCCCCGTGCAGCAGCCCCCATACGGCGAATTGAAGCCCGGTGCCGTGCCACAGGCCGCTGACGAGGAAGGTTATCAGCAAATTGACGCAGCAGCGCGCTGTGGAGCAGCGGCTGCCGCCCAGCGGGATGTAGACGTAGTCCCGCAGCCAGGAGGAGAGCGAAATATGCCAGCGGTTCCAGAACTCCTTCACGGACGTGGAAAAATAGGGCGCGCGGAAATTTTCCGGTACGTCAAAGCCCAAAAGCTGCATACAGCCGATGGCGATGTGGGAATACCCGGCGAAATCCGCATAGAGCTGCACCGCGTACAGTACGCTGGCCAGGAACACCGAAAGGCCCATCACAAGGTCGGGGGCGTCCAGCCCGGCGGAAACATAAGGCGCCAGGTTGTCGGCCACCACCAGCTTTTCAAAATACCCCCACAGCATGAGCTGCGCGCCGCGTACCGCGCGCCCGGCGTCAAATGCGCGGGGCGTGCCGATCTGGGCCATCAGGTCGCCCGGGCGCTGGATAGGTCCCATACTCACTTCGGGAAAGAATGAAACATACAGCGCGTACCGTCCGAAATGGCGGCAGGGAGGCAGAGCGCCCTTGTACACCTCGGCCAGATACGCCACAGCTTTGAACGTGAAAAAACTGATGCCGACGGGCGTGAGCAGGCTGAACGCGCGCACGCTTTCGGGTACATACGCGCCCAGCAGCGTATTGAAATATTTGAAGAACAGCAGCGGCGCCAGCGCCGCCGCCGCGGCCAGCGCCAGCGCGGGCCTGCGGCCCCGCCGCCGCTGCAGCCACAGGCCGCCCAGATAAGAGACGGCGATGCACAGCGCCAGCACGGCAAGCATGGGCGCGCCCAGCAACGCGTAAAAACCGGCCGACGCGGCCAGGCAAACGGCCCAGCGCGCTTTCTGCGGCACGGCCCAGTGTACGGCGAACACGGCGGCGAAAAAGCCGAGATAGGCAAGGGATGTGAACTGCACCGGGCGCGGCCTCCTTTGCAGCAAAAATAAGGATATATTATTGTATCATGGCTGTGCGCCGCGCGCAACCGGAACAGGGCTTACAGCTTTCTTACTCTTTTGTAAGGCTTTTCTGTTACCAGTCTTATTTGCGGCCGCGCAGGAACGTGGCTCCCGCGATGCTGTCCACGGCCTCGCAGCACGAAAAGCCCGCGGCCCGCAGCAGGGCAAGCTCGTGCTCCAGCGTCAGCGGCGTGTCGAAGTGGATGAACACATCCGCCGGGATGTTCGCGCGAGCCCGGCGGCGCGCGCTTTCCGCCCGCAGCAGAGTCTCCTCTTCCTCGCAGCAGGCGATGTAGTCCGCCTCCAGAAAAAAGCCGCCGGGCCGCAGGGCGGCATGAATTTTTTTGTACAGCTCCAGCTTTTGCTCCGGGGTAAAATGGTGCAGGCTCTCTACGGAAACGACCGCGCCGTATTGCTCCGCGCCCAGGTCCATCGCCAGATAATCCGCGCACCGCAGCTCAAGCCGCCGCCCGGCATGCTTCGCACGCAGCTTTTCCAGCATGGCCGCGCACAGGTCCACTCCCGTGACGGCAAGCTCCGGCCAGCGGGCAAAGATGCGGTCCAGCTCCAGCCCGGTGCCGCAGCCGAGGTCCAGCAGGGGGCCGCAGTCTCCGGGCGTCAGCTCGGCCACACGGCCATATGCTTTGTCCCACACGGACATGTGCGCTTCATAGGTGTCCACGCGGGCGGCGAAAAAGCCGTTCATATCCTCGGCGGGCTCATCCCGCGTCTGTGCAAGCCATTGCTTCAATTCCCGCATATGGGCGGAAACGTCCGCCCGGATGGTAAGCTCCATAAAAATTCCTTCTTTCCTGTGATGGGGCACCTGCTTACAGCGCCAGCGTCCCGGTGGCGGCCCGGCGCACAAAGGCCGCGTCATGCTCCACAAACAGCATTGTGGGCCGGTAGTCCAGTAAAAGCTGCTCGATCTGCATGCGGGACAGTACGTCGATATAATTCAGGGGTTCGTCCCACAGGTAAAGATGAGCGCTTTCGCAAAGGCTGCGGGCCAGCAGCACTTTCTTTTTCTGTCCGGCGCTGTAATCCGTCATATCCTTTTCAAACTGCACCCGTTCAAAGCCAAGCTTGCGCAGCAGCGTCAGGAACATCGTCTCGTCCACGCCCGCGTTCCGGGCGTAGTCTCGTGCGCCGCCGTGCAGAAATGATGCGTCCTGGGGCACATAAGACACAATAAGCCCCGCGCCGAGCGCCAGCGTACCGCAGGCGGCGACGTCCTGACCGCACAGCTTTTTCAGCAGCGTGCTTTTACCGCAGCCGTTGGGGCCGGTGACAGCCATACGCTCGCCGGGGCGAAGCGTGAACGTCAGGCCTGCGCACACCGTGCGCCCGCCGTAGGAAAGGCTCAGGCCTTCGGCGCGCACCAGCGGTCCGCTTTTGCCCCAGGCCAGCGGGTGCAGCTTCAGGCCGTCGGCCTCGTCCACATTGCGCAGCAGTGTTTTTTTCTCTGCGATGGCCGCCTGTTGGCGCGCTTCGGTGACTTTGGCCCGCTTCATCAGTTTGGCCGCCTTGTGGCCCAGAAAGCCCCGGTCCGGCCGCAGGCCGCTGTTGCGGGCGTGCTTTTCCTGCTCGGCCCTGCCGCTCCAGCGCTCGGTGCGGCGCGCGGCCTCACCCAGCCGGGCGATGTCCTTTTCCAGCCGTTCGTTTTCCGCGCGTTCGCGGTCGTCCTGCACGCGTTTGTTTTCCTCCCAGACGGTGAAATTTCCCTGCATCACGGTGATGTCACGGCGGTTCAGTACCAGCATATGGTCGGCGCAGCGGTCCAGCAGGTCTCTGTCGTGGGAAACCAGGATATATCCCCTTTTCTGCGCCAGATATTCACCCAGAAGGCGGCGTCCTCCGGCATCCAGATGGTTTGTCGGCTCGTCGATGAGCAGGAATGCGCCATCGTGCAAAAACAGGCTGGCCAGCAGGATCTTGGTTTGCTCTCCATTACTCATTGTATAAAATGGGCGATATAATACGTCTTGCTCCACACCCAGCAGTTTCAGTTCCCGCAAGATGCGCCAGGCCGGGCAATCCGGGAGCAGCCGTTCCAGCACGGCTTGCGTATCGTCCTCCGGATATTCCACAGGGAATGGGAAATACAGCACGGGTACGCCGGCACGCACGGCGCCGCGGGAATCCAGCGTGCCGTCCAGCAGCTTCAGAAATGTGGTTTTGCCGCGCCCGTTGCGGCCGGTAAAGCCGAGCCGCCAGTCGGTGTCCAGCACGAAAGAGACGTCCTCGAACACGTTGTCGCAGGCGCCGTCATAGGCGAAGGTAAGATGGGAAACGGTGATTTGGGACATATACTTCAACTCCAATCGAAAAAGGCCGCGGGAACGCGCCCGCGGCTTTTTCCACCATGTGTCCAGAATCGGGCCGAAGCGCCGGAAACCCTGAAAAAGGCAGGCACCGCACAAAGGCGGCCCTGCCCTTCCTTACACACGGAAGGAGCCGGAACGAAACGCATTTTCCCGCTTTGTGGAAGGCGCACCAAACCACAGCAGCGCGCGAAAACGCGGCGCCGCAGGTTTGTGCACGTACAAAAAGCAGGTCAAATGCGCATCCTTCCATCTCCCGTCTGTTCGATTTTTTTTATTGCTCCCAATAAAAAACGATCTTGATGGCCGCGCCCGGGGACGGGCCGCACAGCCGAAAAAATAGCCCGCAGCTATTTTTTTTATAGCTTTGCCGTGCAAAGCTATAAAAAGCAGCCATGTGGGCCGTCCCGGCCCATGGTCTTAAGATCTCAAGCGCCCGGGCACAAAGTGCCTGGATGCGCGTAAAAAACAGCAGCGTAGCTGCTGTTTTTTAAGATAGCAAAGCGGAAACGGTTTGTCAAGAGCCGTTTTGCGGCGGCGGGCGGCGGTGTGCGGTAATGACCGTCCCGCTGCCCGCGTTGACCACAAATTCGCAGTCCGCAGATGTGATATACCAGTTTTTGCCCCTGCGCTGATAAACCGCGCCTGGCTGTGCGATGCACCGTATGCACTGCCGCATGACGTCCTGGGGTGCAAACCCGAGATTTTTGCACAGACGCGCGGCGCCAAGAGGCGTCGTGTGGAGTTCGTGCGGCCTTGGCGGCGCGGTGTTTTCCCGTACAGTGCCCTCCCCCGCGCGGGCCGGAGCGACGCGCCGCATACGCGTCAGCCCTGCGCCTGCTTCCAGCGCTTGAGCGTGGGGTACCACGCGCGCATGGCGCGGCGGGCGTCCTCGGCGTCCAGCCCCGGATTCTGCTGCTGTTCGAAGCGGATGCAGAAATCGATCATCTCGTCCATCGTGCAGTCCGCCGTGAAACCGCCGTTCTGATAACAGTAGGTGCAGTATTCCTCCGACCTGGCGCCTCCGGCTTCGGTGCCATAGTCGGCCTCGTTTTGCAGCGGCATGCCGCAGCTCTGGCAAAAGCGCTTGACGTTCTGGTTTTCCATGTTGCATTCCCCTTTCGGTTGTTGTACGTTCAGTATAAACCGGGGAAGATGACATCCTGCGTCATATTCAAAAGAAAAATAAATTTTCCGCAGCCGGCCGCGCGCCAAAGGGTCACTCCGGCGCGCCGTACAGCGCCGCCACTTTCTGCCCGGCCTCGCGCAGGGCCTGCTGCACCTGCGGCGGGGACAGCACAGCCACATCGGCTCCGAAGCTCAGCAAAAAACCGTATATCCACGGGCTTTCGGGGTAAAAGGCGGACACGAAGAAGCGTCCGTCCGGCAGCTGTGTCACCCACTCCGGCGGAAACATATCGTAAACGCGGTACGCGGCGGCGGGCGTGAACATCAGCTCCAGATGCAAAAGCGGACCGGGGGCCTCCGCCGGGTCCATCGGCTGGGGCGTGTGCTGCGGGCCGGGCGTGAAAACGGCGTCCAGCAGCGTCACGTCCAGCATGCGGCACAGTTTGAACACACGCAGCGCCTGTCGTGCCAGGCAGTACGCCTGCAGGTACCAGGCGGCATCTTTATAAACCAGCTTCACGGGCTGGGCCGTGCGGCGGCTTTTTTCGCCGCGCGCGCTGTAATAATCGAAGGCGATCTCACGGCGCGAAAGGATGGCTGTTTTCAGTGTGGCGAACACGCGTTTTTCCGCCGGGCCGGAGCCCCAGGGAGAAAAATCCACCTCCAGCCAGCCGTCGCCGCTTTTCTGGAACAGCCCGGCCAGCTTTTCCAGCGCCGCGCCTCCCATACCTGCGGCAGCCATGGCCCGCAGGGCATATAGGATCTCGTCCTGCTCGCCGTCCGTCAGCAGCGAGCGGTCCAGTACATAGCCGGGCAGCAGCCCCACGCCTCCGCCTCCGCCCCGCGCCGCGTACACAGGGACGCCCGCGGCCGAAAGCGCGTCGATGTCCCGGTAAATCGTGCGCACGCTCACTTCAAAGCGTTCGGCCAACTCCCGCGCCGTCATGCGGGGACGGCTTTGCAGCAGATATACGATCTCGAACAGGCGGCCCGTGTGCATGGCTATCCCTCCCGGCCGGAGCCGCGGGTAGCGTGCCAGTAGGCGCTCATGGAAAAATCGCCGCTCTCGGTCTTTTCTTCGCCCAGGAAGGGCGGCGGAACAAAGGCGCGGGCGGCCTCCACGGTGGGGAACTCCACCTCCGCGTAGAAAAACGCCGTGGGCCGGCCCGCGTCCACCAGGCTCACCTCCAGCCGCTCGCCCCCGGGCAGCGCATACACCCTGTAATCCTTGGTCACAAGGTCCTGCCCGGTGAAGGCTGTGAGCCGCCGGAACAATTCCGCAGAAATATCCGTTTCAACCTCCTCCCGCGCCAGCGTGCCTTCGCCCTTGAAGCACAGCACACAGCGGCAGCCGTCGGCGTTCACGCTCTCCCGGATGCGCACCACGGGGGCTGTCGAGATATATCCTTGGCGCACCCGGGCCTCTTTCAGCAGCGGGAGACCGGCGGGGAACCCGTCGATGAGCCACTTGCGTTCGATCTCCATTTTAACACCCCACTATCTTTTTTTTCGTAAGACCATTATAATAGTGTGTATCCGACAAGTCAAAAATGCCGGGCGCTTTGTAAAAAGCCCGGCCGGGCGCAAACGTGCGCACCCAAAAGAAAAGGCGGAAAGACCATGAAGCAGCAAAGAGGATATCCCCGGGTGACCGTTACCCCCAAGGCCGAACGCGGGCTGGCGGGCGGACATCCGTGGGTGTACGATACGGAAGTGGCGGACGCGCAGCCCGCGGAAAACGGCGCGCTGGTGGACGTGATCAGCGCAAAGGGACGGTATCTGGGCACGGGCTTCATCAGCCTGCACAGCAAGATCCGTGTGCGCATCCTTTCACGCAATGCCAATGACGTCTTCGACGAGGCGTTTTACCTGCGCCGATTGTCCCACGCGTGGGAGTACCGCAAAACAGTGCTGAGCGGGGAGGTTTCGAGCTGCCGTGTCATCTTCGGCGAGGCCGACCTGTTCCCCGGCCTGACGGTGGACCGTTTTGGCCGGTATCTGGTGGCACAGACGCTCTCTGTGGGCATCGAGCGCATCAAGCCTGTGCTCTTTCCGCTGCTGGTAAAGCTGCTGCGGGACGACGGCCAGCAGATCGACGGCCTGTACGAGCGCAACGACGTTGCCATCCGCGCCCGGGAGGGGCTGGAGGAAAACAAGGGCTGGTTTGACCTTTCGGCGCTGGGCCTGCCCCGGCCGGACACCTGTCTGACGGAAATTGTGGAAAACGGAGTCCGCTATACTGTGGACGTGGAAAATGGCCAGAAAACGGGTTTTTTTCTGGACCAGAGGTTCAACCGGCAGGCTGTGGCGCGGCTTGCGCAGGGCAGGACGGTGCTGGACTGCTTCACGCACACCGGCTCCTTTGCACTGAACGCAGCCAAGGGCGGCGCGGCCCATGTGACGGCGGTGGACGTCTCCGAGGCCGCCGTGGAGATGGCGCGCCGCAATGCGGATATCAACGGAGTGTCGGACAGAATGGACTGCGTGGCGGCCAATGTGTTCGACCTGCTGCCCCGTCTGGCGGAGGAGGGCGGCAAAAAGTATGATTTCATCATTCTGGATCCGCCCGCGTTTACGAAATCCCGCAAGACAGTGCCGGGCGCACTGCGGGGATATAAGGAGATCAATTACCGCGCCATGAAGCTGCTGCCCCGGGGCGGGTATCTTGCCACCTGCAGCTGCAGCCATTTTGCCACGGACGGGATGTTCCGCGCCATGCTGGCAGACGCGGCCCGTGACGCGGGCGTGCAGCTGCGCCAGATCGAGGCGCGCCAGCAATCGCCGGACCATCCCATCCTGTGGGGTGTGGACGAGACGAATTATCTGAAGTTTTACCTGTTCCAGGTGTTTTGAGCGGCGCGCGGCGGCCGCATAGAAGGAGAATGGATATGGAATACCGCGAGATCGCACCCGGCGAGCTGGACCGGGCGCTGTTCCGGCATTTTGAACGGCGCCAGGAAGTGACGAAGTGCCGCCGCAGGGAAAACGGCGTATGGGTCGTGCGGGACGCGCCGTTCATCGACGACTGGAGCGAAGCGGATTATGCGTTTCTTGTGCAATGCCTGCAAAATACGCTGGCCACGGGCGGCGTTGTGCTGGGGGCCTTTGCGGACGGCGCGCTCAAGGGCTTTGCCTCGGTGGAAAGCGCCCCGCTGGGCAAAGCGGGGGATTACCGGGACCTGACGTGCCTGCACGTTTCGGCTGAGCTGCGGGGCAGAGGCATCGGGCGGGAGCTTTTTACCCGGGCGGCGCAGTGGGCCCGTGCGCACGGCGGAAAAAAGCTGTATCTGTCGGCCCATTCGGCGGTGGAGACACAGGCGTTTTACGCGGCGATGGGCTGCGTGGAGGCCCGGGAGTACAATGAGGCCCATGTGGCGTCGGAGCCGTTTGACTGCCAGATGGAGTACGCGCTGTGAGGCGCCGTGATGCGGAGGATAAGCATGCAGATCAGAAAATACAGGCCGTCGGATTGCCGGGAATTGGCGGAGCTGTTCTACGACACGGTCCATACGGTCAATGCCGGGGATTATACAAAGGAGCAGCTGGACGCGTGGACGACGGGCCATGTGGATCTGGAGGCCTGGGACCGCTCGTTCCGGGAACACCATACCCTTGTCGCTTTGGAGGACGGTGCGGTCATCGGGTTTGGGGATATCGACGGCTCGGGATATCTGGACCGTTTGTACGTCCACCGGCGCCATCAGGGCAAGGGCGTGGCAACCGCCCTTTGCGACAGGCTGGAGCAGGTGTGCGCGGGCGTTATCAGCACCCACGCATCGATTACGGCGAAGCCTTTTTTTGAAAAAAGAGGGTATCGGGTCATCCGGGAGCAGCAGGTGGAACGGCAGGGCGTGGCGCTCACCAACTTCGTGATGGAAAAACGGCGGTGAGCCAGGGCGAAAAAGGGAAAAGAATCAAAAATGCCGGCAGCGGAAATTTCCGCCGCCGGCATTTCTGTGTAAAAGGCTATTGCTCCGCCTGCACCGCCATCACCTGCGCGGCGGGCCGCCCGTTTACGGAGGCCAATGGAGCGCCGCACAGCACGGCTGTCAGCGAGCCGCCCCTGGGCCAGAACAGCGAGAGACAAAGCAGCGCGGCCAGCACAACTGCCGCAAGCCGCCTGGCGGCGGGAGACATCATCCGGTTCGTTTCCATCGTATTCCTCCTGAGTGTATCGAATTTCGGGCTTTCTGTGACTGATTTATACTCAGTATACCACCGCCTGGTCACAACATGGTCACAAATTGAAAAAATCTGCACGCATTTGACAGACTTTTTGCGAGGCGAAGTCAATATAAAAATGATGATAAAAATCAAATGACTTTTTGGGTGCGTAAAACCGATGACCGGTGCGGCCCGCATGGAGCAGAGACACCGCCGCCCGGAGAAAGGGATGGCCGGCGCCACGTGGCAAGAAACGCAAATATATGCCAAGCCCCGCCCTGTTCACCGCGCGCCGCGCGCCGTACAATAAAAGCAACGACACCGGGCGCGCCCTCCGCGCGGCCCGTACAGGGAGGATGCAGTATGCAGTACGGCCACTTCGACAACGACCGCCGGGAATATGTCATCGACAGGGTGGACCTGCCCGCGAGCTGGACCAATTATCTTGGCACGGAGGAGATGTGTGCCGTGGTGAACCACACGGCGGGCGGATACCTGTTCCATAAAAGCGCCGAATATCACCGCATCACGCGTTTTCGCGCCAACGCCGTGCCCATGGACCGGCCCGGCCATTACATTTATCTTCGGGACGACGACACCGGGGAGTACTGGTCTGTTTCGTGGCAGCCCGTGGGCAAGCCGCTGGACTGGGCGAAATATACCTGCCGCCACGGCTTGTCCTACACAAAATACGAATGTGAGTACGGCGGCATCCGCGCCGTGCAGACGCTGTTCATTCCCCGGGGCGAGGCTGTGGAGATCTGGGACCTTTCGTTGGAGAATATCTCCGGCCGGGCGCGGAGCATCAGCGTGTTCAGCTACGCCGAGCTGTCGTTCCACCATATCGATATGGACAACCGCAACTTTCAGATGAGCCTGTATGCCGCGGGCGGCAGCTATGCGGACGGCATCATCGAACAGGACCTTTTCTATGAGGAGAACGGCTTCCAGTATTTTGCGGCCACTTTCCCGCCGGACAGCTACGATACGGTGCGGGAGGCGTTCATCGGCCCGTACCGCACCGAGACAGACCCCATCGGCGTGGAGCGGGGCACGCTTTCCGGCAGCACGGAGCTGGGCGGCAACCAGTGCGCGTCGCTGCACAGGCGTTTTATCCTCGCGCCCGGCGAGGTCCTGCGCGAAGCGTTTTTCCTGGGGGAGGGGCCGCGGGCCGAAGGCGTGCGCATCCGCAAAAAATATGCGCCGCCCACCGCCCGGGACGCGGCACTGGCGGCCCTGCGCGACTACTGGGACGAAAAATGTGCGGCGCTGCAAATCGACACGCCCAATGAGGGCATGAACACGCTCATCAATATCTGGACGCTGTATCAGAGCGAGATAAACGTGCAGTTTTCCCGCTTTGCCAGCTTCATCGAGGTGGGCGGCCGCACCGGGCTGGGCTACCGCGACACCGCCCAGGACGCGATGACCGTGCTGCACTCGAACCCCGCCCGCTGCAAAGAGCGCATCGTGCAGCTTTTAAAAGGGCTTGTCAGCGAGGGATACGGCCTGCATCTGTTCGAGCCGGAATGGTTCGAGGAGACGCCCCGGCAGAGTTTCAAGAGCCCGACCGTTGTGCCCACGCCGGATAAAAGCAGTATGATCCACGGCCTGGCGGACGCATGCAGCGACGATGCGCTGTGGCTTGTTTCCACCGTGGCGGACTATGTGCGGGAGACTGGGGACGCCGCGTTCCTCGACATGCCGGTGCCCTATGCGGATAAAGGGACGGACACGGTTTACGGCCACCTGAAGACGATCCTGGATTTTTCCCAGCGCATGGTGGGTGCGCATGGGATCTGCCAGGGCCTGCGGGCGGACTGGAACGATTGCCTGAACCTGGGCGGGGGCGAAAGCGCGATGGTGAGCTTTCTGCACGTTTGGGCACTGGGAAACTTTGCCGCACTGGCCCGCTGGTTGGGCCGAAAGGCAGACGCGGAGCATTACGAGGCCGTGCGGCGCAGCGTGGCGGACGTGTGTGAAAAAGAGCTGTGGGACGGCAGATGGTATCTGCGCGGCTTCACAAAAAACGGCCGCCCCATCGGAACGGACGCGGATACGGAGGGCAAGGTGCATCTGGAGAGCAACACCTGGGCCGTTCTCTCCGGCGCGGCAGGGCCGGAGCGGGGCGCGCGGGCCATGGACAGCGTGGAGGAATACCTCTACACGCCCTGGGGCCTGATGCTCAACGCGCCGGCTTACTCGAAGCCCGACGACGACATTGGTTTTGTCACCCGGGTGTATAAGGGCCTGAAAGAAAACGGATCCATTTTCAGCCATCCCAACCCATGGGCGTGGGCGGCGGAATGCGTGCTGGGACGGGGCGACAGGGCCATGCAGTTTTACGACGCGCTGTGTCCCTATTGGCAGAACGACAAAATAGAGACGCGCAAAGCGGAGCCTTATTCCTACTGTCAGTTCATCACCGGGCGCGACCACAAGAAATTCGGCGAGGCGCACCATCCGTTCATGACAGGCTCCGGCGGGTGGAGCTATGTGGCCGCGACGCGCTATATGCTGGGCATCCGGCCGGAGTTCGACGGCCTTGTCATCGACCCGTGCATCCCCGGCGGTTGGGACGGCTTTACGGCCGTGCGGCGGTTCCGGGGCGCGGTGTATGAGATCGAGGTGCGGAACCCCGCCCATGTGTGCAAGGGCGTAAAGGCGCTGTACCTGGACGGTGTGCGTGTGGAACGGCTGCCGCTGCTGGCGCCCGGCACGACGGGCCGCGTGACAGCGGTGCTGGGCTGACGCGCGCCGCAGGTTCCCCGGCGGGGATATGCAGGAAGGAGAGCGAAACGATGATCCATTTTGGAACGGGCGGCTGGCGCGCCGTCATCGGCGACGGCTTCACGAAAGCCAACGTCCAGCTGCTGACGCTGGCGCTGGCGCGTAAAATGCTGGATGAGGGCAGGGCCGACAAGGGCTTCGTCATCGGCTATGACAGGCGCTTTTTGAGCGAGGAGGCCGCCGGATGGGCCGCTGAGGTGATGGCGGGACAGGGCATCCTGTGCCGCATCATCCACCGGGAAAGCCCCACGCCTCTTATTATGTATACGGTGGCTGCCTATGGCCTGCCCTACGGCATGGCCATCACGGCCAGCCACAACCCGGCCGTCTACAACGGCATCAAGGTGTTTATGGAGGGCGGGCGCGACGCGGACGAAACGCTTACCGCCGCCTTTGAGGGCTATATCCGCGAGCTGGAAGGCGAGCCTGTGGAGACGGTGCCCTACGAAGAAGGGCTTGCTGCGGGCAGTATCCAGCTCATCGACCCGATGAACGACTACATCGACAGCATCCTCAAAATGGTGGATGCAGAGGCCATCCGGTCCCGCGGCCTGCACGTGGTGCTGGACCCCATGTACGGCGTGTCCAAGACGGCGCTGCAGACCATCTTGCTCACCACCCGGTGCGACGTAGAGGTCATCCATGAGCGGAGGGACACGCTGTTCGGCGGCCGGCTGCCCGCGCCCAACCTCAAGACGCTGGCGGGCCTGACGAACTATGTGGAAGAACACGGCTGCGACATCGGCATCGCCACCGACGGCGACGCGGACCGCCTGGGTGTCATTGACGATAAGGCGGAGTTCCTGCATCCCAATAAGATTCTGGTGCTGCTGTATTACTATCTGATGCGGTACCGCGGCTGGCGCGGCGCAGCGGTGCGGAACCTGGCCACCACCCATCTGCTGGACCGCATTGCCGAGGACTTCGGCGAGACCTGCTACGAGGTGCCCGTGGGCTTTAAATATGTGTCTGCCAAGATGGTGGAGACCGGCGCCATCATCGGCGGCGAAAGCTCCGGCGGGCTGACGGTGCGCGGGCACATCCAGGGCAAGGACGGCATTTATGCCGCCGCGCTGCTGGTTGAGGCCATTGCCAAAACAGGCCGCAGGCTCAGCGCGCTGTGGGACGAAATTACGCAGAAATACGGTGCCGCCGAGATGGCGGAACACGATTTTCATTTCAGCAGCGCCGAAAGGACGCGCATCTTCAAGCTGCTGATGGAGGACAAACAGCTGCCGGAATTCCCTTGCGAGATCGCCAAGGTCAGCTACATGGACGGCTGCAAGGTGTACTTCAAAAACGGCGGCTGGGTCATCGCGCGCTTTTCCGGCACCGAGCCGCTGCTGCGCGTGTTCTGTGAGATGGATACCATGGAAAATGCGGAAAAAATTGCCAAAATTTTGACGGAGTTTTTGTCGCTGTAACGAAAAGCGGCCGAAAAGCGGGGAAAGGGGGACATTGTCCCCCTTTTTTGCTATAATAGCGGGCAGGACGCGCGGATGTTTGCAAAGCGCGCCGGGAAAGAGGCGGAGGCATGGAACGGCAGAAAATGAAACACAGGCGGCAGCTCGGCCTGCGGCAGGGGATGCTGGGCATTATCCTGCTGTGCTGGGTGCTGCCCGTTGTGCTCATCGTCACGCTGGGCGGTGTATATATTCTGGACAGCATGACGCGGCAGTACCGCAGCGATATGATGCGCAGCGCACAAAGCGCCGCGGCCATCACCGGGCGCAACCTGGATTCCATGATCGCCGCCAGCCGTAAGGCCAGTTATATCGCCACCATGGGCAATGCCTGGGCATCCTACACGAAAACGGGCGATTACGTCACGTTTTACAACGAGATGCAGACCTTTCTCACCCAGCAGTACCGCTACGACGACAAATTCCGCAATACCATCGTCACGCTGGTGGACGATCCAGCAGCGCCCATCTATACCTCCAACACCTCGTATACCTCCATACGCAAATATCAGCAGCATGTGCGGGACGAAGTACTGGTCCGCAGCGAAGCGCTGGGCACCGGCATCGGTTTCTTTGCGGCGGACGGCAGCCTGTATATGATGCGCAACCTGCTGGACGCCAACTACCGCACCTACGGCGTGCTGGTGATGGAGCTGAACACCGACACGCTGTTCGACAGTATGCGCAGTGTCATCTGGATGACGGACGCTACGGTCTGGCTGGGCGACGCGGAGTATACCGTTGCGGGCAGCGTGCGGGATGCGGGAGAGCTGCGCGGGAACATCCGTGCGGGTGGCCAGGGCGGCGCGCCCGCGCAGGGCAGCTACGCCGTCTGGGGCAGTGAAAGCGTAGTGCCCGGCTGTGCGCTGGAATACATCGTCTACTCCGACACCGCGGCCATGCGCGCCCAGCTGCGCAGCACGGCTTTGCTGCTGGCCGCGCTGCTGGCCGCGCTGCTGCCGCTGATGGGAGCGGTCATCGCGTTTCTGTACCGCAAGGTAAACCGGCCCATCGTCACGCTGAGCGGGGCTTCGGCGCACATCGAGCAGGGTGAATTCGGCATTCAGGTGGACGCCGGGCGGCTGGGCAGCAAGGAGTTCGCCTATCTGGGCAACAGCTTCAACGCCATGAGCGACAAGCTGAAAAATCAGTTCGAGCGCATCTATAAGGAGGAGCTGGCCCTGCGGGACGCGAAGATCATGGCTCTGCAGAGCCAGATCAACCCCCATTTTCTGAATAACACGCTGGAGATCATCAACTGGGAAGCGCGCTTGGCCGACGACGTGAAGGTATGTCAGATGCTGGAGGCGCTGTCCACGATGCTGAACGCGGCCATGGACCGTAAGCACCGGCCGCTCATCCACCTCTCCGAGGAAATGATGTATGTGGACGCGTACCTGTTCATCATCCGGGAGCGGTTGGGCAAGCGGCTGACCGTGGAAAAGGAGATCTCCCCCGAAACGCTGGACTGCTATGTGCCGCGCCTGGTGCTGCAGCCTTTGCTGGAAAACGCCGTGGAACACGGCATCAATCCCGTGCAGAAAGGCACCATCATCATCCGCGCTTACCGCGAGCAGGACAGGCTGCTGCTGGAGATCGAGAACGACGGCGTAACCACCTACGACGACCTGATGAAGATCCAGACGCTTCTCTCGGACGAGCCGCTGCCGGAGGGAACGGGCAGCGCTTCGCTGGGCATCCGCAACGTACACGAGCGGGTAAAGATCATCTACGGGCAGGAGAGCGGCCTTTCCGTCACAATCACTGAAAAAGGGAATACGCTGTCGAGAATGAATATCAAATTTGAACAAGACGGGCAATAATATGCAATAAAAAACAAGTTCGTTCATTCAGTTTTTGTGCAAACTGGTATAACATTATAGGCACAGGGAGGCATTCGGACGGTGCTGTGAACGCCGCGCATGCCCCCAGAAAATGGGAGGTTTGAAACATGAAGTGGAAGGCCCAGGTCAAAGCCGACTTCCAGACCGGAAGCGAACCGGACGTGCTCTTCTTCTTCACGGGTACTGACGCCAGCGAGTTTATCAAGAACGGCAAGGTCGTGTCCATCGAGGAGATCCGCAAGGAATACCCGGACTATGCATCCAACATGCTGGATGCGGCCATGCCCCTTTCCTTTGTGGACGCCAAGGCCTACGCCGTTCCGTCCAGCGGATATTGGGAAGGCATGTTCGTGAACAAAACCGTTCTGGCCGACTGCGGCCTGGAGGTCCCCGGCCCCGATACGACCTGGGACGAGTTCATGGAGATGTGTGAGACCATTAAAAGCAAGGGCTATACGCCCATCGCCTGCTCCCTGCAGGAGGTGCCGCACTACTGGTTCGAGTTCTGCATCCTGAACCAGGGCGACGTGGCCAAGCACGCCGAGGTCCCTGCTTCCGGCGCCGACGAAGCGGGCCAGCGCTGGGTCGCGGGCCTGAACACCCTCAAAGAGATGTACGAAAAGGGCTATTTCCCCGCAAATACCCTGACGGCGGGCGACGCCGACACATTCCAGATGATGGCCGACAACAAAGCCGCGTTCGCCATTGACGGCTCGTGGAAGGTGGGCTGGTTCACCGGCAGCGAGGACGCCGCAGGCAACGTGGAGAACATCGACGATTACACCGTTACTTATGTGCCGGGCAGCGGCAGCCGCAAGGCCACGGACATCGTGGGCGGCATTTCCATGGGCTACTACATCACCGAGAAAGCCTGGAGCGACCCCGAAAAGCGCGATGCGGCCGTCCAGTTCGTGGAATACATGACCACCGACGATATGGTCAACAAGTTCGCGGGCGGCGCCCCTACGGCGCTGAAATCCGGCCTGCCCGAAGCGGCGGATACCGACAGCCTGCACGCGGCGGCCGTCACCATGTTCAACGGCAAGACAGGCATGGCCAGCGCCGTGCAGGATGCGCTGAACCAGACTGCCCGCGGCGTTCTGTTCGCCTCTGTCAAGGATGTTGTGACAGGCACCCTGGCGCCGGAGGAGGCCATTGAGACGGCCCTCGCCACCCCGCTGGCAGATTCCTGACGCAAGCGATATAAGCAGCCAATACGGCCGGAGAGCTTGGAAACGGCTCTCCGGCCTTTTTTGAAAAAACGGGCCTTCGGCCGCGGCGCATGCCGTGCCGCACGCCCCCGGGGCCGTCCGCCGCACCGAACGGCGGCGCGTCCGTCCGAAAAACGACGGCGCTTCGCGCGCCCGCATCCCGCAGACAAACGCAGAAAAGAAGGGGAGCCTTGCCATGAATGCGATGATCTACAAAAAGAAAGGCCCGCTCGTGCTGTTCCTCGTGCCGACCTTCCTCTTTTTGACCATGTACTTATACTATCCGTTTTTGATGAATATCTACAACAGCCTCAACAAGATCGGCGGCCTGGGCGAGAGCAGCCGCGGCCTGAACGAGCCGGTATGGGAGAACTACGTCAAGATGTTCACAGACCCGCTCATGCGCACCGCGCTGAAGAACACCATGATTCTGATGATTCTGACCGTGGTGTTTCAGGTGGGCATCGCGCTGGTGCTGGCGCTGATGGTGGACAACATCAAGGTGGGGGCGAAATTCTTCCGCACCGTGTATTTTTTTTCCATCGTCATCAGCGCCACAGCGCTGGGCCTTCTGTTCAACCTGATCTTTCTGTACGACGGCGGCATGCTCAACCAGCTTCTGCAGAACCTGGGCCTCGCCGCGGAGAATATCGACTGGAAGGACCCCGCCCACTTTTTCGTCACGATGATGGTACCTGTTATCTGGCAGTATGTGGGGTTTTATTTTGTTATTCTCGTCACAGGGCTGAACAATATCTCTACCGATATTTATGAGGCGGCCGAGATTGACGGGGCCAGCGGCCTGGGGCGCATCCGGTATATCACCCTGCCGCTGCTGCACAACACGCTGTGTACCTGCCTGGTGCTGGCCATTACCGGCTCGCTGAAGGTGTTCGACCTGCCGTGGACCATGTTTGTAGGCGGCCTGCCGCTGGACAAATCCTGGCTGACCGGCACATATATGTACTACCAGACTATGGTGCTGCAGGACGTGGACTACGGCTCGGCCATCGCCATTCTCATCGTGGTGCTGGGTGTTGTGATCAGCCAGATCGCGAACCGCATCTTCAAAGAAAAAGATTATTAAGGGGGGCTTTTTTATGACACGCAGACGCTTTCCCGTGGGAAAAACGCTCCTCTATGGGTTTATGTCCCTGTGGGCGCTCACGACGATCTATCCTTTTATCTGGGTCATCCTCAATTCCTTCAAGCCGCGCGGGCTGATCCGCAGCGATACATTCTCGCTGCCCATCGGCGACAAATTCACACTGGAGAACTACGTCACCGCCTTCAAGCGCGTTGACATCGGCACGGCCTATGTCAACAGCATTGTCATCAGCGGCGCCGTCACTGTGGTGGTGATGGTGCTGGCTGGGCTTGCCGCCTACGCTATGGTGCGGTACAGCTTCCGGCTGCGGGGCTTTCTGCATTCCATGATCATCGCCAGCATGATGTTCCCGGTGTTCTCCACGATCATCCCGGTGTTCCGCATGGAGTCGTCCTGGGGCATCGTGAATACAGGCAGCATTTGGCTGACGCGGCTCTCGGTCGTCCTGCCGCAGATTGCGGGCAACCTGTCGTTTGCCATCATTGTGCTGATGGGCTTCATCCGCAGCCTCCCGGTGGATCTGGAGGAAGCCGCTTATCTGGAAGGCTACAACGTCTACCAGATATTCTTCCGAATCATCATGCCGCTGGCCAAGCCCAGCTTTGCCACGGTGGGCATCTTCACGTTTCTGTGGAGCTACAACGACCTTTTTTTACAGATGTTTTTCCTGCGCAGCAAAAAATTCTTCACCATCACGCGCCTGCTGAACGAGATATCCAGCCAGGCGGGCACGAACTACGGCCTGATGGTGGCCGCGGTGGTGATGGTCGTGATTCCGGTGCTGGTGGTCTATATCTTCCTGCAGAACTATATCATTAAGGGGATGACTGCCGGCGCGGTGAAGGGCTGACAGCTTTTGCGGCGCATTTTACAGGTGCTCCCCTTTTTCGCGCGGCGGGCGGGCGTGTCCTGTGTTCGGTGCATGGAGCGCGCCCGGTGCCGCGCTTTTCCACCGTTGGGCGGGGGAATGGAAATATGGTATAATATGTCCGGTTGGTGAACACGAGCGGTACGCGAAGTGTGAGCTTAAAAATATGGTATAATAACCTCAAAGCCGCCGCTTGCGCGGCTGCGCGTGTGCATTGCACACGCCCCTGTGCTGACGCACAGGGCTTTGAGAACATTGGACCATGCAAAACCGCAATAGATGCGGTTTTATTGAGGCCGCTTCGCGGTGTTATGGTATACTATGACCATAGGCAAAAACAGTGTGGTGATATAGGATGTATAAGGTGATGATCGTGGACGACGAGGATATCATCGTCAGCGGCCTGGTAAAGGTGATGCCCTGGGCGAAGTATGGCTGCGAAGTGGCGGCTACCGCGTCCGACGGGCTTGCGGCGCAGGCCGTGCTGCGGGAAAAGCGGCCGGATATCCTGTTCACGGATATCTGCATGCCGGGCGCGGACGGGCTTGCGCTGCTGGCGGCTGTACGCAGCGAGTTCCCGGACATGCAGGTGACGATCCTAAGCGGGTTCCCGGATTTTGAATACGCCCAGCGGGCCATCGGCCTGGGTGTGGTGCGGTATGTACTTAAGCCCAGCAAGATGCATGAGCTGGAAGAGGCACTGGCCGTCATGGTGGAAAACCTGGGCGGCGCGCCCGCGTCCGGCGCGGTGCAGTCTGCGGAAAATGCGCAGAATTTCATCATAAAGAAAGCGGTACAGTACATTGAGCAGCATTATGCGGAAAAACTGACGCTGCCCGACGTGGCGGACAAGGTCTACGTCAGCCAGTGGCACCTCTCCAAGCTCATTGCCAAGAACACGGGCCAGAGTTTTTCCGACCTGCTCAACGGCGTTCGCATCGCCAAAGCAAAGGAGCTGCTGGCCGACCCAGCCCTCAAGGTCTGGGAAGTGAGCGACGCGGTGGGCTTTGCGGATGTGACGCATTTTTCCCGCATTTTCAAAAAAATGGAGAATATGAGCGCCAACGAATACCGCAATAAGCAGATCGCAAGATGACCCTGCGTTAAAACAAAACCGCGCCCCGTATGCTGCACACGGGGCGCGGTTTTGCGCGCCTTACACCTCAGACGCGCGCTTGGCTTTCCAGCGTGCGGCCAGACGCAGCAGGCCGAACACGGGCAGGCACAGCAGAAACCAGTAAAAGCTGAACAGGGGGCATATCTGTCCCAGCACATTGCCGAATTCCCGGCTGTAATCCCATACCTGCCAGCCCAGCGCCCGGTTCACCACCAGCCCTACGGCTAATTCCGCCGCTGTGATGAACGCCGTGCCCAGCGCGGCCTGCACGGCGATGTTCATGCCGGGGTACCGCCGCGCGATCCACACCAGAGCCAGCACGCATATGCCGCCCAGCAGGGCCATGCTCCAGTGCGTGTGTCCCCGCGCCAGGATCTCGATACAGGGATATCCGGTGGCACCCACCGCGAAAGCCGTTGCCTTTTCCTTCATTTACACATCACCCGGGTATAGGATGCGCCGTTTTTGCACGGAATATCACAAACAATTGCGCCGCCCATTGCTATTTGTGGGGGAAAGATGGTAAAATATATAAGACCATAAACTGAGAATGGAGTAGTTATGCAAAAGACAAAGGTCAGCGCGTGCATCGTTGTGTACGGCGGTGGGGAAGAAGCGGCACAGGCCGCGCGCTCTCTGGTGGAGCACACACGGGACGCGGCGCTTTCGCTCACACTGGTGGACAACGCCTCGCCGGACGGCGCGGGCGAATGGCTTGCGGCGCAGCAGCTTGGCCCCGGAGTGAAGGTGGTGCGCCTGCCCGAGAACGTGGGCTTCGGCAGCGGGCATAACACCGTGCTGCCACAGCTGGACAGCGTTTACCATTTTGTGGTGAACCCGGATATCACGTTGGACGACGACGCCGTTTCAAAGCTGTGCGCGTGGATGGACGCTCACCCGGATGTGGTGATGGCGACGCCGCGCCTGCTGTTCCCGAACGGGGCCGAGCAGTATACGGCAAAGCGGAGGCCCAGCTTTCTGGCGCTGCTGGCCCGGCAGGTTCCGCTGCCGTTTTTGAAGGGCGTGGAACGGCATTATCTGATGCAGGACGAGGATCTGTCCTGCCCGCAGGAGATCGAGTTCTGCACGGGCTGTTTTTTTGTGATGCGCACCGAGGCGTTCCGCCGCATGGGCGGCTTCGACGAGGGTTATTTTATGTATGTGGAGGACGCGGATATCACCCGCAAGGCGCAGGAATACGGCAAGGTGATGTACGTGCCCGAGGCGCATGTCTATCATGCCTGGCACCGGGACACAAAGAAAAAGTGGAAGAATTTCTGGATGCAGATCCGCTCGATGCTCCGTTACTGGCGCAAATGGGGTTTCCGAATGGTTTGAGGGGCGGGTGTTTTCCCGGGAAAACACGGGGAAGCCTGCATTGCTTTACGCATGCAGGTGTACAGCAGAGAAAAAAGAAAAGCAAAGGAGCAGGAACAATGAAGGGAATCATACTGGCCGGGGGCGCCGGCACGCGGTTGTATCCGCTGACGATGGTCACCTCGAAGCAGCTTTTGCCGGTGTACGACAAGCCGATGATCTATTATCCGCTGTCCACGCTGATGCTGGCGGGCATTCAGGATATCCTGATCATCTCAACACCGGAGGACACGCCCCGTTTTGAATCGCTTCTGGGCGACGGAAGCCAGTTCGGCGTGAAGCTGTCGTACAAGGTGCAGCCTTCGCCGGACGGCCTGGCGCAGGCGTTCATTCTGGGGGATGCATTCATCGGGGACGAGCCATGCGCCATGGTGCTGGGCGACAACATTTTTTACGGCAACGGCTTTTCCAGGCTGCTGCGCGCGGCGGTGGAAAACGCCGAAAACGGACGCGCTACGGTGTTCGGCTATTATGTGAACGATCCCGAGCGCTTCGGCATCGTGGAATTTGACGAAAACGGCAAGGTCGTTTCCGTGGAGGAAAAGCCCGCGCAGCCAAAATCCAATTACGCGATCACGGGCCTGTATTTCTACGACAAACGCGTGGTTCAGATGGCGAAAGAGGTAAGGCCCTCGGCCCGCGGCGAGCTGGAGATCACGACGCTCAACGAGATGTACCTGAAAAAGGGTGATCTGGACGTGCAGCTTCTGGGCCGCGGCTTTGCCTGGCTGGACACCGGCACGATGGACAGCCTTGTGGACGCGGCGGATTTTGTGCGCATGGTGGAGAAGCGCCAGGGCATCAAGATCTCTGCGCCCGAGGAGATCGCCTACAAAAACGGCTGGATCACAAAGGATAAGCTGATGGAAAGCGCCCGGCGCTACGGCAAAAGCCCCTACGGCGAGCACCTGAAGCGAGTGGCTGAGGGGCGGCTGCAGTATTGAGGCACCCTTCGGGCCGAATGAAGTGCAAAACAGAAAAAGAGGAAAATATTATGAAAATACTCATCACAGGTGCGAACGGGCAGCTTGGGACAGAGCTGCGCCGGTGCATTGCCGCGGGAAAAACGGAGCTGGGGCCCCTGCCCGCAAAGCTGCAGCGCGCCACCGTGCTTGCCACGGACGTGGACACGCTGGACATCACAAACCGCCACGAGGTGGCTGCCTATGTGCGCCATCACGCGCCGGACGCCATCATTTCCTGCGCGGCGTTCACCAATGTGGACGGCTGCGAAACAAACCGGGAGGCGGCCTTTGCGGTGAATGCCTTGGGTGCGCGCAACCTGGCCATGGCCGCGGAGGAGATCGGCGCAAAGCTGGTGCATGTCTCCACGGACTATGTGTTCAGCGGCGACGCGGCGCAGCCCGTCTGGGAATACGACCTGCCCGCGCCGCGCTCGGTCTACGGCAAAACAAAGCTGCTGGGCGAGCAGTATGTACAGCAGTTCTGCACGCACTATTTCATTGTGCGTACGGCGTGGCTGTACGGCTACGCGGGCAACAACTTTGTCAAGACGATGCTTCGTCTGGCCAGGCAGAACGGCGGCGTGACGGTGGTGGACGACCAGCTGGGCAACCCCACCAATGCGGCGGATCTGGCCCACGAGATATTGAATCTGCTGGTGACCAAGGAATACGGCGTGTACCACTGCACGGGCGAGGGCGTGTGCTCCTGGTGCGAGTTCGCAGCCGAGATCATCCGCCTTTCCGGCATCCCCGCCACGGTGACGCCCTGCACGACGGAGCAGTTCATCGCCGGAGCGAAAAAGCAGATCGCGCCGCGCCCGGCGTATTCGGCGCTGGAAAACGCCATGCTGAAAGCGACTATCGGAAATGAAATGCGCGATTGGAAAACCGCGCTGGCCTGTTTTTTTGAAAACTACAAACCGGAGGAGTAAACACATGAAAACCTATCTCGTCACCGGCGGCGCCGGGTTCATCGGCTCCAACTTCGTGCTGTATATGCTGGAGAAGTACAAGGATATCACCATTGTCAACGTGGACAAGCTGACCTATGCGGGCAATCTGGAGAACCTCAAGAGCATCGAGGGCGACAAACGCCATGTATTCGTGCAGGCCGATATCTGCGACCGGGAGGCCATCACGGCGCTGTTCGGACAGTATGATTTTGATTTTGTCATCAACTTTGCGGCTGAGAGCCATGTGGACCGCAGCATCACGAACCCCGAGATCTTCGTCAAGACGAACGTGGAGGGCACAGTGAATATGCTGCAGTGCGCCAAGAACGCCTGGTATAGGGACGGCAAGTGGGCCGAGGGCAAAAAGTATCTGCAGGTCTCCACGGACGAGGTGTACGGCAGCCTGGGCGAGACAGGCTATTTCATGGAGACCACTCCGCTGGACCCCCACAGCCCCTACTCCGCCAGCAAGACGAGCGCGGACCTGTTCGTGAAGGCCTTCGGCGATACCTACGGCATGCCTGTGAACATTACCCGCTGCTCCAACAACTATGGTCCGTACCAGTTCCCGGAAAAGCTTATCCCGCTGATGATCAACAACGCCAAAACAAAAAAAGGCCTGCCCGTGTACGGCGACGGCATGAACGTGCGCGATTGGCTGTATGTGGAGGACCACTGCAAGGCCATCGACATGGTGGCCAGCGGCGGGCGCGTGGGCGAGGTGTACAATGTGGGCGGCCATAACGAGCGTCCGAACATCTTTATCGTGAAGAAGATCATTGAGATCCTGCACGATAAAGTAGACCCGTCCATCGACGAATCGCTCATCAAATATGTGGAGGACCGCATGGGCCACGACCGCCGCTACGGCATCGACCCGGAAAAGATCAAGAACGAGCTGGGCTGGTACCCCGAGACGACGTTCGAGGTGGGAATCGAAAAGACCATCAACTGGTATCTGGAGCACGAGGACTGGATGAAAAACGTGACCAGCGGCGATTACCAGAAATATTATGCCGAGATGTACAAAAACAAATAGAACGGAATGCAAAAGCGCCGCCCCCGGGGGCGGCGCTTGTTTTTTGCTGTTTGTCCGGTGGCTGGGCGGCGTTCTCAATACGCCTTGCCCCACACCACCATGGCCTTCGCGGGCTTGCCGCAGCAGGGGCATACGTCGGAAAGATGCTCCTGCGCGAAAGGCATGCACCGGCTGGAAAGCCCCGCCTTTTCCTTCATCATTTCCTCGCAGGCCAGATCGCCGCACCACATGGTCTTGATGTAGCCGTTCTCGCCTCCGGCGCGCTCCAGCACCTCGTCCATGGTCGTGGCCGTCCAGGTGCGCCCGGCGCGGTTTGCCTCGGCGCGGGCGTACAGGCTTTTGCCCAGCGCGTCCAGCAGAGCGGGGATGGCGGCCTCCAGGTCTTCCAGCTTTGTGAAGGCCTTTTCCCGGTTGTCACGGCGCACCAGCACGCATTGGCCGTTCTCGATGTCCTTGGGCCCGATCTCCAGGCGCAGAGGCACGCCTTTCATCTCCCACTGGGCAAATTTCCAGCCTGGGCTGTTTTCGCTGTCGTCCAGCTTCACACGCACGAATTTAGAGAGCCGCGCGCGCAGCTCCTCGGCCTTTTCCAGCACGCCGGGCTTGTGGGCGGCCACCGGTACGATGACCACCTGGTACGGCGCAATGGCCGGAGGCAGGATGAGCCCCTCGTCGTCGCCATGAGTCATGATGATGGCGCCGATGAGGCGCGTGCTCATACCCCAGCTTGTCTGGAAGGGATACTGCAGCGTATTGTCGCGTCCCGTAAACTGCACGCCGAACGCGCGGGAGAACCCGTCGCCAAAGTAATGGCTGGTGCCGCTCTGCAGCGCCTTGCCGTCGTGCATCATGGCCTCGATGGTATAGGTGGCTTCCGCGCCCGCAAATTTTTCCTTGTCCGTCTTTTTACCCTTGAGCACGGGAATGTTCAGCTCGTTTTCACAAAAATCAGCGTAGGTCTCCAGCTGCTGCTCGGTCTCCTCGATGGCCTCCTGCGCGGTTTCGTGGATGGTATGGCCCTCCTGCCACCAGAATTCCCGCGTGCGCAGGAAGGGGCGCGTGGTTTTTTCCCAGCGCACCACGCTGCACCACTGGTTGTATTTCATGGGCAGGTCCCGATAGGAGTGCAGCACGTGGGCGAAATGGTCGCAGAACAGCGTCTCGCTGGTGGGGCGCACGCAGAGGCGGTCCTCCAGCGGCTCGGAGCCGCCCATCGTCACCCAGGCCACCTCGGGGGCAAAGCCCTCCACATGGTCTTTTTCCTTTTGCAGCAGGCTTTCGGGGATGAACAGCGGCATGGCTACGTTCTCGTGCCCTGTGGCCTTAAAGCGCGCGTCCAGCAGATGCATGATGTTTTCCCAGATGGCATAGCCGTAAGGCCGCAGAATGACGCAGCCCTTGACGGTGGAATAATCCACCAGCTCTGCTTTCAGGCAGATGTCGGTATACCATTGGGTGAAATCTTCGTTGATGGGGGTGATGGCCTCCACCATTTTTTTGTTCTGGCTCATTGTTTTGACTCCTCTTCTTTTCCGTTCGCGCCACAGGCACACAAAAAATCCCCCTGCTGTGCGCATGGGGGATCGTCGTCAGGCAGATGCTCAGGAATTTTCTTCGATATAGCGGACAACGTCACCGACCGTGCGGAAGTTCTCGATCTGGTCGTCCGGCACTTCCAGGCCGAATTCGTCCTCAATGGACATCACGAGATCGACAACGTCCAGGCTGTCCGCCTCGAAATCTTCCATGATATCGGAGTCCATGGTGACTTTGTCTTCCTCCAAATCAAGCTGGTCGCAGATGATCTCGCGGATGCGCTCAAAAACCATAACTAAATTCCCTCCAAAATATCTCTGCGCGCGGCGCGCAAGAGGCCGCGCAAAGGTCTTATAAACTTTATATCGTGTTTTACAGAGGATGTCAAGCGTATTCGCAAAATATTTTTGCGCGGCATTTCATATGCGCGAAAACAGCAAAAACCGCCGCCCGAAACAGTGCTTTTGTTTTGTTGAACATCTGCAAAAAGGACGGAACATGCCGCGCTTTATGCCGCCCCGCTGAACAGCGGCTGCAGAAAACTCCACAGCACAGGTACCAGCAGCGCCGGCAGCATATTGGCGGTCTTGATCTTCGTCATGCCGAGAAAGTTGATGCCGATGCACAGCACCAGGCAGTAGCCCACGCCGCAGATCTGCCCCAGCAATTCACCCGCGAGGAACGGTTCCAGCGCACCCGCCAGAAGGGAAATGGCTCCCTGGTATACCAGAACAGGCAACGCGGCAAAGATGACGCCCGGGCCCAGCGTTGCGCCCAGCACCACAGAGGAGATGCCGTCCAGCAGGCTTTTGATGTACAGCACCGAGGCATCGCCCCGCAGCCCGTCGTTCAGCGCGCCGATGATGGCCATCGCGCCCACGCAGTAGATGAGGGCGCCGTTCACAAAGCTTTGGGCAAAGCCCGAAAGGTGCAGCCTGCGCTCCACAAGGCCGGACAAGCCGTTCAGCCTGTCGTCGATGCGCAGCGCCTCGCCCGCCAGCGTGCCCAGCACCAGGCTGATGATGAGCAGCAGCTCGCCCGAGGAGGCCAGCGTACCGTCCGCGTTCACCGTGAACATGGAGGAGATTACGCCGTTGAGCCCCAGCACCAGCACCGCAACGCCAAGCGCCTTGTTGATGGAGTCCTGATGGCTGCCCTTTACCCCTTTTTTCAGCAGCAGCCCAACGCAGCCTCCCGCCGCGATGGCCGCGGCGTTTACCAGCGTGCCTGTCATTTTTTCCGTCCCCCCGCATTTCTTTTATCCGGACGGCACTGTGCCCGCTTACAGCGAATGCATGCGCGCCGCCACCGGAATGCCTTCGGATGGTTCCGCGTTTGCCCCATACAGTGCCGCTTTTCCGTTTCAGTTCAGTGCCGTGTCGCCGGAGAACAGCTCCTCGGCCAGACGTCGCAGCCCCGCGTTTCCGGGGCTGCGCAGCGCCGGGTCCGCTCCGACGAGCGCCAGAGCCTCCTTCTGGGCCGCATACAATGCACGGCTGTCGGCCATCAGGTCCGCGATGCGCAGCGTGGGCAGGCCGTGCTGCCGGCTGCCGAAAAAGTCGCCCGGCCCGCGTGTTTCCAGATCGAATTTTGCGATTTCGAAGCCATCGTTCGTATGGCATAAAAACGAGAGCCGCTTTTTTACCGCATCGGTCGCATGGTCGCTGATGAGCACACAGTACGCTTCGCCTTTGCCGCGTCCCACGCGCCCGCGCAGCTGGTGCAGTGCCGAAAGGCCGTACCGCTCGGCGTTTTCGATCACGATGATATTGGCGTTGGGCACGTCCACGCCCACCTCGATGACCGTGGTGGACACCAGCACGTCCAGCGCACCGGCCTTAAAGGCGTCCATCACGGCGGCCTTTTCCGCGGCCTTCAGCCGCCCATGCATCAGTCCCACGCGGTAATGCTCCAAAAGGGGCTGGGCTACGTCCGTGTAATAGGTGGTGACGGCCTGCATGTCGTTTTCTCCCTCGTCGATGACGGGGCATACGATGTATGCCTGCCGCCCGGCGGCCAGCTGCCTGCGCACAAAGCCGTACATGTCCGCGCGCTTTTTGCCCGTGATGGCATAGGTCTTGACGGGTGTGCGCCCGGGCGGCAGTTCATCCAGCACCGAGATGTCCAGGTCTCCGAACATCAGAAGCCCCAGCGTGCGGGGAATGGGCGTGGCGCTCATCACCAGCAGGTGGGGATGGTCGGCCTTGGCGGCCAGCAGGCTGCGCTGCCGCACGCCGAAGCGGTGCTGCTCGTCCGTCACCGCAAAGCCCAGCCGCGCGAATTCCACGCCCGCGCTCAGCACAGCGTGAGTACCTACCACCAGTTCCACTTCACCCGCGGCAATGGCCCGCAGCGCGGCCTTTTTCGCCGCGCCCTTCACGCTGCCCGTCAGCAGCGCCACACGGATGCCCAGCGGCGCCAGCAGGCGGTCCAGCGTGTCCGCGTGCTGTGCCGCTAAAATCTCGGTGGGGGCCATGAGCACGCTCTGGTAGCCGCTCTGCGCGGCCGCGTAAACGCCCGCCGCCGCCACCAGCGTTTTTCCGCTGCCCACGTCGCCCTGTAAAAGCCGGTTCATGGGCGTCTTTTTCCCCAAATCGGCTAAAATCTCCTGTGCTGCGCGCCGCTGTGCGCCGGTGGGCGCGAAGGGCAGTGCGTTCCAAAAAGGGGACAGGTCCGCCGGGCGCATGGGCGCGCCCGTGTGTGCGGCCTCCCGTCCGCGCAGCAGCAGCAGGCCCAGCTGCAGCGCCAGAAGCTCCTCGAAGATCAGCCGCCGCCGCGCAGCCTGCACGTCCTGCCGGCTCTGGGGGAAGTGAATCTTCTGCAAGGCCTCGGCCTTGCCGCACAGGCGGTATTTTTCGATCAGCGCGGCGGGCAGCGGTTCTTCGATATCCGGTGCGGCGGCAAATGCAGCACGCACACACTTGGCCAGGTACGCGCTGCTCACGCCCTCTGTCTGCGGATACACAGGCACCAGTGGCGAGGCCGCGGCGCTCTCTACCGTCAGCATTACGGGATTCACCATCTCCCGTGCCGTGAATGTGCCGCCCACTTTGCCGAAGAACAGATATTCGCGCCCGACTTCCAGCTTTTGAAGCGCATACGGATTGTTGAAATAGGTCAAAATTAAACCGGCTGTATCATCTCCGGCCGTTGCCTTTGCCATCTGGCGGCCGCCGCGGATGCGCGCGCCGCCGTTTTTGCCGTATACGGTGGCGCGCACCACACACTTCACGTCATAGGGGGCGCCGGCAACAGGGTAGGGGTGGGAGTAGTCCACATAATCCCGGGGGTAAAGGCCCAGAAGGTCGTCCACAGTGCGGATGCCCAGCCTGGTGAGCTGAGCGGCACGTTTTTCCCCAACGCCTTTTAAATAGCGGATATCCAAGCCTGCGCCCTCCTTTTCTGCGGTATGCACGTGGATACCGGGTACGCGGCATTCACGGCAGTGAGCAGTGAATAAAAAAAGCGCCGCCGATTCCGGCGGCGCTTATATTTCTGGTCATATCCTGTTGCTAAGCGCACAGTCCCACGTACTGTCCCGCAACCATTCGGCGGGCACAGCAATCCCATGTACGCGGATGCATCAGCGCGCGGCCGCGCCGGCGGCCGGAAGGTTATTATTCCACGCTTATGATATAGTAATACACCGGCTGGCCGCCGTTCAGGTGTGTGACTTCGATGCCTGCCGGGCATTTCGCCTGTACCAGCTCAGTGGTGCGGGCGGCGTCCTCCTCGCTGACATCGCAGCCGGAGATGACGGTGATGAAATTCGTATCTTTTTTGCACATGCTGCGCGCCAGGCGGTACGTCACCTTGGTGACGTCGGTGCCCGTGGCCACCAGCTTGCCGTTCTCCAGCGCCAGGATCTCGCCTTTTTTGATCTTGCGGCCGTCGAAATCGCTGTCGCGGGCAGCAAAGGTGACAAGGCCTGTTGCAACTTTGTCCGCCGCCTGCATCATGTTGGTGGCGTTTTCGTACTCGGAGGCGTCCGGGTCAAAGTTGAGCATAGCTGTGATGCCCTGGGGAATGGTGCGGGTGGAAAGCACGACGATAGTGCGGTCCGCAATGCCCTGGGCCTGCTCGGCGGCCATAATGATGTTTTTGTTGTTGGGCAGCACAAACACCGTCTTGGCGGGCACGCTCTGCACAGCGGCCACGATATCGGCCGTGGAGGGATTCATCGTTTGCCCGCCGGACACCACGGCGTCAGCGCCAAGGTCGGTGAAGATGGCCTTGAGGCCCTCGCCTGCGGCGACGGCCACGAAGCCAAACGCCCGGTCGTTGTCCACAGCGGCGTAGGTGAACTCGTTGCCCGTATCCGCGGCCTCGGCGGCGGCCTGCTTTTTCAGCCCCTCGCCCTGCGCCTGGCGGGACAGAAACTGCTCGTGCATGTTTTCAATTTTGAAATTCGTCAGGTAGCCGTACTGCAGCGCATGGCTGACGATCTTGCCCGGGTCCGCAGTGTGGACGTGGCAGTTGATGACCTCATCGTCCTCGATGACCACGACGCTGTCGCCGTTGCTCTCCAGGAAGGCGCGCAGCTTATTGCTGCTGGCACCGTCGTTTTTGTTCACCAGAAACTGGGTGCAGTAACCGTTTTTGATGTCTTCGACCTTCATCAGGTCGTCGGTGTAAACGCCCTTGCCTGCGCCGCTGGTGGAGAGCTTGGCGCTCTTCTCCGGCGCTTCGTCAGCGGCGATGATATGGTTGTCTTTAAAAACGGAGAGCATGCCCTCGAAGATATACACAAGGCCCTGGCCGCCCGCGTCCACAACGCCGGCCTTTTTCAGCACCGGCAGCTGCTCGGGCGTGTTGTCCAGCGCGCGCTGGGCGGCGGTGCACACCAGCTGCCACAGCTCCACCGCGTCCGCGATGCCGCTGGCCGCGGCTTCCTCGCTGGCCACACGGGCCACCGTCAGCATCGTGCCCTCGGTGGGTTTCATCACGGCCTTGTATGCACCCTCAACGCCTTTTTCCAGCGCCTGCACAAGGTCCTCTGCATCGGCTGTTTTTTTGCCCTGCAGCGCCTTGGAAAAGCCGCGGAACAGCAGGCTGGAAATAACGCCGGAGTTGCCGCGCGCGCCGCGCAGCATGGCGCTGGCCGTTACCTGCGCGGCCTTTTCCACGGTGCAGTCGTCGGGCAGGTTCAGAAGCTCTGCCCGCGCGGCGCCGATGGTCATGCCCATGTTGGTGCCGGTATCGCCGTCCGGCACGGGGAAAACGTTCAGCTCGTCGACCTTGGCGCGGCGGTTGGAAAGGTTGTTCGCGCCGGAGATGATGCTGTTTTTCAAAGTCAAACCAGTAATCATTTCGTTTCTTCACCTCAAACAATGTTTCGGCCGGCGGCCGGGTGCCCGGACGGGCACGCTTCAGACGATGTCGTCCACGTAAACGTCGATGCGCTCCACCTTCAAAGTAGTGGCGTCCTCCACGGCGTACTTCACTTTATGAGTGATGCTGCGCACGATGGCCGCAATGTTCAGCCCGTAGGTCACCTTGATATGCAGCTCGATCACCAGCTTGCCGTCCTCTTCCGTGACGCGTACACCCTTGTCGGGATAATTGGTGCCGAGCACGATGGTTTTGAGACTGTCGGACGTGCCGCCCGTGGCCATGTCGCACACACCGTAGCAGCTCTGGGCGGCGGCGCCCACCAGGCCCGCGAAATAGTCGCTGGTCATGCAGACCTTGCCAAGGGGGTTGTAGAACTTGATCAAAACCGATCACTCCTTTACTGCACGCGCGGGGCCTCCGCGCGATGGAATCCACTATATTATACACCGCAAAGGCCCGATTGTACAGGTTTTGCACGGGTTTATTTCTTTTTCGCATGCACGTACGGAAATAGATGTAGTTTATTTGTGTCGCATATGGTAGAATAATTGAACATACGAAAGCAGCGGCGGGCCGGGCCCGTGCTGCGCGCAGCCGGCGGCGGACGCGGCGTGCGGGAAAGGAAGTTTTTATGAAGCATGCAAAACGCATCGCGGCGCTGTGCCTTGCGGCGGCGCTGTTTTTAACAGGGTGTGCCTCCGGTGCGTCCGGCTCCGCTGCGTTCAGCCCGGAAAACCCCGTCACCGTGACAGTCTGGCACTATTACAACGGCCCGCAGCAGCAGGCGTTTGCGGATCTTGTCAATGAATTCAACGAGACTGTGGGCCGGGAAAAGGGCATCGCGGTACAGCAGTCCAGCCAGGCCACCGTAACGGATCTGGAGACCAGCGTGCTGGCTGCGGCCAACCGGGAGGTGGGCGCGCCGGAGGTGCCCAATATTTTTGCCGCCTACGCCGACACTGCCTATGCGGTGGACCGGCTTGGCCTTGTGGCGGACCTGCGTCCCTACCTGACGGACGAGGAGCTGGCTGAATATGTGCCGGGCTATCTGGAGGAAGGCGCGTTTTCGGGCGAGGGAACGCTGAAGATATTCCCCATCGCAAAATCCGTGGAGCTGCTGATGCTGAATGCGACGGATTGGGAAAAATTCGCCGCTGCCACGGGCGCGGATGACAGCGCCTTTGCCACTGTGGAGGGCATTACCGAGACGGCGCGCCAATATTATGAGTGGACGGACGCTCAAACGCCGGATATTTCGGACGACGGAAAGGCGTTTTTTGGCCGCGACGCGTTTGCCAATTACATGATCATCGGTGCGCGCCAGCTGGGCGTGGAGCTTCTGCGTGTGGAGGACGGCGCACCGGTGCTGGATTTCGATAAAGATGTGGTCCGCCGCCTGTGGGACAATTACTATGTGCCGTTCATCAACGGCTGGTTCGGCGCGTCCGGGCGCTTTCGCAGCGACGACATCAAAATGGGCAATATCATCGCCTGCGTCGGATCCTCCTCGGGCGCTGCCTATTTCCCGGATGAATGCATCCTCAGCGATACCGAGAGTTATCCCATCGAGATGCGCGCCTACCCATGCCCTAAATTCGAGGGCGGGGAAGATTTTGCCGTGCAACAGGGCGCGGGCCTTGTTGTGACGAATGCCGCTCCGCAGGAAGTTGAGGCTTCGGTGGAATTTCTCAAGTGGTTCACAGAAGCCGGGCGAAATCTGGAATTTTCGCTGGGTTCCGGCTATGTGCCGGTGAAAAAAGAAGCCAATGAAATGACGTTTGTGGAACAGGCGATGGACGCGGCAGGCGCCAGTTCCAAAATGCGCGCCATCATCACGAACGCTATCGGCATGACGGGCGAGAACCAGATGTACACTACAAAAGCATTCAGGAACGGCACTGCGGCACGTGCCATCCTCAACGATTCCATGGTGGAAAAGGCACGGGCGGACCGCGAGGCGTTCCTTGCGCTGACGGCGGAGGGCATGCCGCACGAAGAGGCGGCCGCGCAGTTTGTAACGGATGAAAATTTCGAGGCGTGGTATGAGGAGACGCGCACGGCGCTGGAGATGTGCATCGCGGGCTGACAGACAGATAATGGCTGGAAAGGCGGGACAGCGGATGAATGGGGAAAAAAGGCGCAGGCATGGGCGGTCGATCCGCCGCCGCCTGCTCGTGCCCATATGCTTGCTGCTGACGGTCCAGGTGGCCGTGCTCATCGGTGGAGTTTATTTTTCAGGCCTGCTGGAACGCATGGACGAAAATGCATACGCGGTGCTGGACCAGCGCGTACAGAGCCGGGCGGGCTATTTGGAAGACGATATGGTGCGCCGCTGGTCCAACCTCAGCCTGACGCAGGAGGTATTGGGCGAGCTGTACGAGGGCCTTGTGCAGGACGGCTCCGTCACGCCTGGAGAGCTGGCGTCGGACCCCGCCCAGTACAACGCGTTTCTGGAACAGGCAGCGCCGGAACTCGTCTCTCTGATGCGTACAAACAGCGTGACGGGGGCTTTTGTCGTACTGAACACGCAGACGTTCCCGCAGGAACTGAGCGAGAGCCTGCAATTGCCCGGGCTTTACCTGCGCGACAGAGACCCCTCCGCCCACACCAGCGCCGGCAACGGCGATCTGCTGCTGGAGCGCGCGCCGCTGGAACTGGTGCGCGGCCTCGGCATCGCCATGGACAGCAACTGGAAGCCGATGTTCGTGCTGGAGGGGGACACCGCGCGGGCCAATGCCTGCCTGATAAGACCCTACAACGCGGCGGTGGAGGACCCGTCCCTTGGCTGGGAAAATGCGGGCTATTGGGCTGCGCCGCACACGCTGAGCGGCGATAACATCCGTCTGATCTCTTATTCGGTTCCGCTCATCGCGCCCGACGGAACGGTGTACGGTGTTTTGGGTGTGGATATCCTCGAGGACTACCTGCTGCGGTTGCTGCCTTACGACGAGCTTTCAGAGGATCACGGCAGCGCTTACATCTTGGGCGTGCGCGGCGCGGCCGACCCGGAAGCATCCGTCCGGCCGCAGGTGGTGAGCGGTCCTGTCTATCTGGCGGCTTCCGGGTTCAGCACCGTATATCTGGAAAAGGAGAGCGCAGGCCTTTACACGCTGGAGCGGGGCGGCGGCGAGGAGATGTACGTCTGCTCCGCCGTGCTGAACCTGTACAATACGAACACGCCTTTTGCAGATGATCAGTGGGTTCTGCTGGGGGCGGTGCCGGGCCGCACGCTGTTCGCGCTCAAGCACGATACGCTGCTGATTATGCTGGCGCTGCTGGCATCCATCGTTCTCACCAGTCTGGTGACGATCCTGATCACCGTACGTTCGGTTTCGCAGCCCATCGTCAAGCTGGCGGCCGAAGTGCGCGCGACGGACCCGGCGGCTCCCGCCCGCCTGCAAAAAACGGATATCACAGAGCTGGACGCACTGGCCGGCTCCATCGAGACGCTCAGCGACGAAGTGCTGCGCGCGGGCGGCAAGTTCACCCAGATCCTGGAGATGGCCAGCGTGCGCATGGGCGGTTTTGAGGTGGACGGCCGGGACGGCACGCTGTTCCTCACCGACCAGTTTTTCGACGTATTCGGCCGTCCGGAGCTGGCGAGCACCGTGCGCGGCCCACAGTCCTTCGAGAGAGCGATGGATGCCCTGCACGTCTATGTGACGGAACGGGAAAAAACCGACGACGAGCATACGGAATACATTTTCCGCATGCCGGAGCCGGACGGCGTGCGCTGGGTGCGTATGCGCCTGCTGCGCAGCAGTTCCCGCTGGACGGGCCTGGCCGAGGACATCACCAGTGACAGGATGTCGTTGGAACGCATGGAATACGAGCGTGACCACGACGTGCTCACCGAGCTTTATAACCGCCGCGCATTCAAACGTATGGCGCTGGCGTTGCTGGCCCGAGGGCCGCAGGCGGCGTGTGTGGGTGCGCTGGTGATGCTGGATCTGGACAACCTGAAGTATATCAACGATACCTACGGCCACGATATGGGCGACGCCTATATCCGCTGTATGGCCGCGAGCCTTCCCAGCCCCGACGGGGAACGCTGCCTTGTGGCACGCATGTCCGGCGATGAGTTCTTCGTGCTGTTCCACGGTTATGACACACAGGAAGAAGTGCGCGGGCAGATCGCCCTGCTGTGCCAGCGTATGACGCGGGCTTCGCTTACGCTGCCCGACGGCGTGCGCCAGCCGGTGCGGGCTTCCGGCGGCGTGGCTTGGTATCCGGCGGACAGCGACCGGTTCGACGAGCTGGTGCGCTATGCGGATTTCGCCATGTACCAGGTGAAGAACAGCGGCAAGGGCGAATTTGCGGAATTCGACGGCGAGGCATACCGGCGTGACACCTATCTGGTGCAGAGCCGCGGCGTGCTGCACCGTTTGCTGGAGCAGCGGCTGGTGGATTACCACTTCCAGCCCATCGTAGAGGTGAGCACGGGCCGCATTTTTGCTTACGAAGCGCTGATGCGCCCCCGCACGCCGGAGCTGTCCTCGCCGCTGGCCGTGCTGGAACTGGCGCGGCAGGAGGGCAAGCTGCGCGCGGTGGAGACTCTTACCTGGCATACGGCCATGGGCGCATTCGCGGCGCACTGCCGTGCAGGGCACGTCCCGGAGGGCTGCCGCGTATTCATCAACTCCCTTTCCAACCAGGCCATGCTGCCCGAGGATACGGCGCGGTTTCATCGCGAATACCGGGACTACCTGTCCCGCGTCGTGCTGGAACTGACGGAGGTCACGCGCATAGACGCCGATCTTCAGGCGGTAAAAATGCAGGCATTGATGCGCAGCGGCGGAAAGCTGGCGCTGGACGATTACGGCAGCGGCTATAACGGCGAGGCCATGCTGCTGGCTGTGCAGCCGGATTATGTGAAAATCGATGTTGCCATCGTGCGCGGCGTGGACCAGGACGACGACAAGCGCCAGCTGGTAGAAAATCTGGTGTCCTACGCCCATGTGCGAGGCATAGCGCTGGTAGGAGAGGGTGTGGAAACGCGTGCCGAGCTGGAGGCTCTGGCTGCGTTGGGCGTGGATTATGTGCAGGGCTATTTTCTGGCCCGCCCGGCTCTGCTGCCGCCTCCCGTCACGCCGGAGGGGGCTGAATGTCTGCGTGCGCTGCGCGGGGAAATGGATTGACCGCCGCCGGGCAGAAAAGCGGAAAACAGAACAGAACGCCCCGGCGCGGCCTGAAAAGGCCGCCGGGGCGCTCTGCTTTCGTTCGGGTCGCGCCGCTCAGAAGTTGGCAGTGAAAAATTCCCTCAGCTCCTGCAGGGTGGCTTCTTCGTCTTCACCGCTTACTTCTATGGTCACAGTCTCGCCGCATTTGGCCGCCAGAGCCATCACGTTCAGGATGCTCTTCGCGTCCGCACTGCGTGTGCCGCATCGGATGACGACGGAACAGGGCGTTTCGGCCAGCCGCTTTGCCATCATACCGGCGGGACGCATGTGCAGGCCCATCGGGTCGGTCAGGGTATATGCAAAACTCACCAATGCAAACCGCTCCTTTCCAGCCGCGCAGAACTGCGCGGAGCCCAGGCAAACGTCTTGATTACTCTTCTACTATACAATAAAAGGAAGCGTATGACAAAGGGGTTTTTGTGTTTTTTTGCGGTGGCGCGGCGTTTTTATCCCGCCGCGCGAGGCGGTTCCTGCGTGTCGCCCGTATCCGGCATGCTCGGCATCCGCCCATGCCCGCGGGTGGGCTGCCGGGTTGCAGGGCGGGGGATGGCGCCGCTGCGCAGCAGCGCAAGCTTTGCGCAGGCCGGGCCGGTCAGCTCATACAGTACAGCGGAGGAAAGGATGATGGTGGCCAGCATCGTGCCTTCGGCCGCAGGCAGCATGCGTTGGCCCAGCACGGCAAGACCGATGGAAACGCCGGCCTGAGGCGTGAGAGCGAGGCCCAGATATTTGATGATGGACGGGTCGGCGCGGCACAGCGCCGCACCGCTGCTGGCCCCCGCGTATTTGCCTGCGATGCGTACGAAGAAATAGGCCACGCCGATAACGCCCGCCGTTGCGAGGGACGGGATGTTGAGACGCAGGCCGGAAAGCGCGAAGAACAGCAGCAGGAACGGCGGAGAGAATTTGTCCATCCGCTTGAACAGACGCTTTTCGCCGCCCAGGTTCACATAACCCGCGCCCAGTGCCATACAGGCCAGCAACGGTGAAATGCCCAGTGTCGAGCACAGCCCGCTCAAAAACAAAAGCACCGCGTTGACGAGTACCAGTGTGTGTGCCTGGGAATGCCCCTGCCCGGCAAGCCAACGCAGCAGCACGGCCAGCGCCAGCCCCAGCGCCACCGCCCCCAGATTCCACAGCAGGGGCAGCGCCACGTCTGCAAACTGTATATGGCCTGTCTGCAGCGCGTTCACCACGGCGGTACAAACGCTGAAGGCGGTCAGGGCCACCGCGTCGTCCAAAGCGGTCACCTGCAAAAGCAGGTTGACGAAAGGTCCTTTGGCGCGGTACTGCCGGATCGTCATGATGGTGGAGGCAGGGGCCGTGGCGCAGCCGATGGCGCCCAGCAGCAGTGCAAACGGCACGGACAGGCGGAATACGAAGATCATCGTCAGCGTGACGGCCACGGCGGCACACAGCGCCTCGGCCAGTGTGACAGCCAGCACCTTTCCGCCGGAACGCTTCAGATCCGCGATACGGAAATACCGTCCGGCGGAAAACGCGATATAGGAGAGCGCGAGATCGGTGACGAATTCCATGCCGCCGGACAGCCATGCGGGGATCAGGTTCAGTGCATACGGTCCCACCAGGATACCTGCCAGAATATAGCCCGTCACGTTGGGTAAATGCAGGCGCCGCGTCAGGCGCGTCATCAAAAAACCGGCTGTCAGCAGAATGGCGACGCCCAGTAATACGCCGCCCGCGCTTTGCGGCAAGGTAAAAATGTTCATCAAGCACACCTCTTTCTGTTGTGTGCTTGATTATATGCGCACACTATGATAAAATCAAATTATGACTTTTCATATGTGTATAAATTTTTTTAATGAATTGGGGAGCAAAATGTTTGATGCGAAGATAGAGACCCTCCTAGAGGTCATCAGTGCGGGCAGTTACACACGGGCGGCACAGCGGCTTTCGCTCACACAGCCCGCTGTCAGCCATCATATGCGCCAGCTGGAGCAGGAGTTCGGCATTCATATATTTTATAAGGATAAAAAAGAGCTGCGCCTGACGCCGGAAGGCGAGATTCTGGTAAAATACGCCCGCCGGGCGCTGGCTGTATACCGCAACGCCCGCCAGGCCATCGAGGACAGCCGCATCTGCATGTCGCACATCGGGGTGGGCATCACCCACACCGTGGGCGAAAGCTGTGTGCCGCAGGTGCTGGCCGAATACTGCAACCAGACGCCCGGCGTACACATCAATATCGTTACGGACACCATAAAAAATCTTTATGATATGATGCGCTCCTACGAGCTGGATGTAGCCATCGTGGACGGGCAGTTCCCGGCATCCGGCTACACCGAAGTGCTGCTGGATACCGATTACCTGTGTCTTGTGGTGTCGCCCATCCACCCGCTGGCACGGCGTGCCAGCGTCGCCATCGGCGCACTGCAGGGCGAGCGGTTCATCATGCGTCCCAAGGGAGCGGGCACGCGCTCGATGTTTGAGAGTTATCTGTCCGAATGCGGGGCGGATATCCGGGACTTCAATATCATCATCGAGATGGACAGTGTCGCCACCATCAAGGAGCTTGTCGCGCAGGATCTGGGCATTTCCGTCATCGCCCACAGCGCCTGCCGCGAGGACGAGCAGGCGGGCCGCCTGGCAGTCGTCCCGCTGGAGAAGCCGGGCATGGTGCGGCGCATCAATATGGTGCATCATCAGGATTTTTCCCATCCGGAGATCCTGGAGGAGCTGCGCCGTCTATATATCGGCCGGCGCTGAGCCGGGGGAGGCACGGAAAAAGGCAAAGAAATAAAAGAAGCGTCCGGGGAAAAAGCTTGAAAAAGGGGTGGAGAATCCCTTTTTCATTTAAAATAACCCCGCGACGCCCCGCAGGGCCAGTGCCGAGGCGCGTAAAAGCGAAGCTTTTTCGACAAGCTGAGGCAGGGCTTTACGACCCTGCCTTTTGATGTTTTACACTGCAAAACGCGAGGGTGGCTCACAGGTCCAGCGCGGCAAAGCTGTGCATGGCGCGCCGCAATGCCAGCGCCGACAGCAGCACGTACAGTGCGGCGCCAGCGGCCAATAAGGTGAGCTTTTCGCCCAGGAACGCCGGGTCCGGCGTGTCCAGGCGGTCCCGCACAAAGGGGACGGTGTGGGCGCAGGCCTCGAATACCACCATGCAAAGAGTAAGGGCGCCGCAGCCCCAACCGAAGGCCTTGCCGACCTTGCCCGGCGCGCGGTAGTAGTTTCGGAAAAAGACAAGATTGAACACGCCGTACAGCACCAGCGCGAATCCGAAAAACGCGGTGTTCGCGTCCATGCCCACAAGGTTTTCCGCGGAGACACGGCTGCTGAACACGGCGAAGGGAACGGCGATCACGAGCTGTGCCAGCTGCATCAGCATCACCGTAAAAACGCGCGCCCGCACAAGATCGGTCTTGCGCACGGGCAGCAGCGCCGTGAACTCGATGTCCCGGTTCTCCCGCCCCGTCAGGCAGATGAAAAAGGTGCCCAGGCAGGTGTAAAAGCAAATGACATAATAAGGATAGTTGGGGATGAGCAGCATTGCGGAAAGCAGCAGGAACAGCACCGAAGCCGGATGCATGGCCAGCACAAGCTCCTTGCGCATCAGGTTTTTCATAGGCCGCCGTCCTCCTTTTCCAGATGTACCATAATATCCTCCAGCGATGCGGGCGCGGTATCGGCGCCAAGGCGGGGCGCATCCTCGGCCCGCAGCAGAGCGCTGAAGCCTTCCCGCTCCCGTTTGCATCCCAGCAGCAGGCCCTCGGGCGCAGCGTCCCGCTGCGCGGCTGTCAGTGCGGCTGTGCGGTACCGGGCGCGCAGTGCGTCCGCGTCTGCGTCTGCCGCCACCTCGCCCTGCCGCAGGTATACGATGTGGTCGGCGCATTTTTCCAGGTCGGAGGTGATATGCGTGGAAAACAGGATGCTGATGCCTTCGTCCTGGGCAAGCTGGAGAAAGATCTCCAACAGTTCGTCCCGGGAAACGGGATCCAGCCCGCTGGTGGGTTCGTCCAGCACCAAAAGCCGCGCCCGGTGAGAGAGTGCCAGAGCCAGGGCGTACTTTACCTTCATGCCCTCGGAAAGCTCTTTCACTCGTTTGTTTTCATCCAGCGCGAACAGCGCGAGATACCGGCGGTAAGCCGTCTCGTCCCAGCTCGGATAAAAGCGGCGCGTTACATCCGTTACAGTGCGCAGGCGCTTAAGGGGATAAAACCCGAAGCCTCCGGACGCAAACCCCACCGCCTGCTTGACGCCGAATTCATCCGCGGACAGCGGCCTGCCGAAAAACAGCGCCTCGCCGGCGTCGGGGTGTACAAAATCCAACAGCGATTTCAGCGTTGTTGTTTTTCCGGCGCCGTTGCGGCCGATGAAGCCCGTGATGGAACCGGGCGCAACGTCAAAGGAAACGTCCCGCAGTGCAAAAGAGCCGTACCGCTTGCATAATCCGCGAACAGAAAGCACGTTCATTTTTCTGCCTCCAATTCGCCGTCCGGTGCCACAGGAGGCTCCTGCTGCACGCTGAACACGGCGTCCACGAATTTCATATATGCGTCATTCTGCACGATGGCGATGCCCTGTTTCACGTCCGCCATAAGCAGAAGCGTGTCTCCTGGCTCAATGCCGAACAGCTCCCGCGCTCCCTTCGGGATGACGATCTGCCCTTTTTCGCCTACCTTGACAGTAGCCATGTATTTCCCTTTTGGCATTTTCATGCTCATAAACAGCCCTCTCTTTTTTAATAAAATTCTTAAAAATATAACTTGTATAACTTATTATACTTTTATGAAACAAAAAGTCAACAATACCTTTTCCGGAAAAACAGAAATATTTGTTCTAAAAAACAAAAGCGCCGCCGGACGGTCTTCCCGTCCGGCGGCGCCGGAATGATATTTTTGCGGGACGGCGCGTTACAGCATTTCACCGTCCTCGTCGTCCGTCATAAATTCGCGGCTGCTCACGCGTTTTGCCATGCGCTCAGCCTCCACCATGTCGGAGAGCGTTTCCTTTACCTGTGCCGCGTCCTTCACCCAGGCGATATCGAACTCCGGCGTGGACTTATCCGCCGAGCAACAATGGATGGTGCCAAGGCCGAACATACGCTCCCACAGCGAGCGGCGCAGCGTCACGTCCATAATGCGGTACAGGCGCACCTCATCCTCCTGCGTGTTCAGCATGCCGGTGTGGATGAGCAGCTTTTCTTTTGTCAGCGTATATTTCGTAAAAGTCCATGGCAGGCCGAATGCGATGCGTTTTCGGTCGCTCCAAACGATGCCGCCGTTGTCTGCGTTTTCCATAGCCAAAGCCCCCTTTTGGTGTTATTGTACCAAGCCGGTGCGGCAAAATCAACCAAAGCAGAAAATTTGTGTCGGACATTTTGTCTGCCGCCCAAGGAAACAGCGCGTTTCAATTGGTGTTTTCCGGAACCAGCTTCCCAAAGAGACTGGCGGACAGCCCGCTCTTTGGTTTTTATGAGAGCTTCAGGGACAGCGAATAATTGCAGGGGATCATTCTTTAAAGGTTTTTTCTACCAGCCCGGCGTATTCTGCGTAAGCACAATGATTCTTCAGTTCTGTGAGGCATTCGGCAATGCGTTTGTAATATCAGTAGTGTTCCTGTTTATCTTTTTGGTTGAATCTTTGCCATAACCGCTCTCCGTAAACAAGCTGATCCCGGTAAAGGGAACGGATATTGGAAAGCTTATCGCCGAGCGTTAACATTTTTACTTCTATGGAAGCGTCCCTCAAGTGATCTATTGTTTCCTGCTTACGGATTTTCCAGGTCGATCCGGCAGGCAGATCTTCTCGTTTGTTTTCGCTTTCTGCAGCGACCAAAGCGGCGATCCTTTCCCCAAAGGCTTCTTGAATGCATTCTGTTGTGGCGGCGGTATCCTCCACGACGTCGTGCAGAACAGCGGTTGCTATGACTTCTTCATCCGTTGTCAGAGTGCCTACAATAGACGCAGCCTCCAAGGGATGAAGAATGTAGGGGACCTGCGTACCCTTTCTCACCTGGCCGTTATGAGCCTTTACTGCGTACACGATTGCTTTGTTTAATATTTCTCCCATGTTTATACCGCCTTTTTCCGGTGAGATGACAGCAAAAATAAAAAAGTTGCATTCCAAAAATGAAATGCAACTTTTTTGGTGGGAGAGGATGGATTCGAACCATCGAAGCGAAGACGCAACAGATTTACAGTCTGCCCCCATTGGCCACTCGGGAACTCTCCCATATTCAATAAATGGAGCTGGTGGACGGATTCGAACCCCCGACCTGCTGATTACAAATCAGCTGCTCTACCAGCTGAGCTACACCAGCGTGGAAATCGGCTTGCCAGCTTCATATCCTTTATATGCGCCCAAAAGAAGAATCATGGCGCTTAAATATAATATCAATTCCTCCGGCCTTTGTCAAGCCCCTTTTTTACCGGACGGAGAAAACTTTTACGGGAGCGCGGTACGCGCCTTTCCTCTTGCTTTTTTTGCCGCGCGGCTCTAAGATAAAAGAGGAAGAAAAGCGCCGCGCAGATGCGGCACGGCACACAACTGAACAGAGAAAGTGAGAGAACAGGAATGGGACCCTCTAAAGTATATTTTACAGACATGCGTGCGCTGCCGGGCACGAACCTGCAGCAGAAACTCAAGCGGCTGATCCTCAAAGCGGGCATCGGACAGATCGATTTTCAGGATAAATATGCCGCTATCAAAATCCATTTCGGCGAACCGGGCAACCTTTCTTACCTGCGGCCCAATTTTGCAAAGACCGTTGCGGACGCCGTGAAAGAGCTGGGCGGCCGCCCGTTTCTGACAGACTGCAACACGCTGTATGTGGGGCGCCGCAAAAATGCGCTGGACCATATCGAAGCGGCTTATGAAAACGGGTTTTCGCCATTTTCCACCGGCTGCCAGATCATTATTGCAGACGGCCTGAAGGGGACGGATGAGGTGGACGTGCCCGTGCGCGGCGGCGAATACATCCGGGAGGCCCATATCGGCCGCGCCGTGATGGATGCGGATATATTCATTTCGCTGTCCCACTTCAAAGGGCACGAGAGCACGGGCTTCGGCGGCGCCATCAAGAATATCGGCATGGGCTGCGGTTCGCGCGCAGGAAAGATGGACATGCATTGCGCGGGTAAGCCGGACGTGGACAAAAGCGTTTGCCGGGGCTGCGGCGTGTGCATGAAAAACTGCGCGCACGGAGCCATTGCTTTTGATGAAAACCGCAAAGCGGGCATCGACCACGGCAAATGTGTGGGCTGCGGCCGCTGCATCGGTGCATGCAATTTTGACGCCGTATACAACGGCAACGATTCCGCCAACGACGAGCTGAACTGCAAGATGGCCGAGTACGCCAAGGCTGTGGTGGACGGCCGCCCGGCTTTCCATATCAATATCGTCAACCAGGTTTCGCCTTACTGCGACTGCCACGGTGAGAATGACACGGCTATCATTCCGGACGTGGGGATGTTCGCCAGCTTTGACCCTGTGGCGCTGGACGTAGCGTGCGCGGACGCGTGCAACCGCATGCCCGTGATGCCCGGAAGCCTGCTGGACGAAAACCTGCGCGCCTGCGGCGCCCGTGACCATCACGACCATTTTACGAATGTTTCTCCCAATACAGATTGGCGCTCGTGTATGGAGCATGGGGAAAAAATCGGTTTGGGCACACGCAGCTATGAACTGATTACAGTCAAATGAAGAAGCTTTTGAGCGGCGGGGATACCCGCCGCTTTTTTATGCAGAGCTTCTTTCTGCACTTTGTACAGAAAACAGTTTGAATTAGCATGAAAATGTCAGTTTTTATTTAAAATATACAACAAATATCCATTTTTAAGGATAAAAATATATTTTTCATTTTTTGAGTTTATAATCTAATAATGAAAATTTTTACCTTATTATAGAAAAATATGGAAATTTATTTGTTTTATAATTATGAAAAAAAGATATCAAAACAAATGATTTTGTTGACTTTTTACAATTACGATGATAATATCAAACCGTTGCAGGAAGCAGCATAGCTTCCGCTTCTTCACATTTTGCTGCATGGATAATCCATGCGGAGCGGCCTTGCGCAGATGCGCGGGCCCTGCTGCCTGCGGCGGCGGGAGGCCCGGCGGCGCACATGCCGCATTGCAGGAGGCTCCGGCGGCGTGTGGGGAAAATGCAAATGAAAAGGAGAGAAACGTATGAAAAAAGTACTAGCGATCCTTCTGGCGGCGTGCCTGGCACTTTCTCTGGCGGCATGCGGCGGCAGCGGTTCTTCCGCGCCTGTTTCCACAGCGCCGGATACCTCTGGCTCCGCGCCGGCTTCCGCGCCTGCGGCGGCCGACGGCTCCATCGCCGTTTTCTATTACACGTACAGCGACACATATATTTCCACGGTCCGCACCGCGTTGGACGCGGAGTTGGATAAGCTGGGCGTTGAGTACCAGGACTATGATTCCAACTCTCAGCAGAATACCCAGACCGAGCAGGTTGATACTGCCATCACGAAAGGCGCTACCTGCCTGATTGTGAACATCGTCGAGACAGGCTCCGACGACGCGGCGCAGGGTATCGTGGACAAGGCGAAGGCAGCGGACATCCCCGTGATCTTCTTCAACCGCGAAGTGTCCGACGCCGTGGTGAACAGCTATGAAAAATGTGCGTTCATCGGCACTGACGCGGCCGAGGCCGGCCACATGCAGGGCCAGATGATCGCTGATTATCTGCTGGCGAATTATGACGACGTGGACCTGAACGGTGACGGCACCATCTCCTATGTCATGTTTAAGGGCCAGAACGCCAACCCCGAGGCCGAATACCGCACCCAGTATGCCGTCGAGGACTGCGACGCTGCGCTGGAGGCCGCCGGCAAGCCGGCGCTGACGTTCTATGACGCCAACAACGCCGACAAGTTCCTGGTGGACCGTAACGGCACATGGTCCGCGCAGGCTTCCAACGAGTATATGACGACGATTCTGTCCGAGTACACCGAGGCCAATAACAACATGGTCGAGCTGGTCATCTGCAACAACGACGGCATGGCCGAGGGCGCTATCACAGCGCTCAAGACCGCCGGCTACAACGCCAGCGCGGACAAGGCCATCCCTGTGTTCGGCGTTGACGCCACCGATGCAGCCAAAGAGCTGATCGCCGCCGGCAGCATGGTCGGCAGCATCAAGCAGGACGCCGAAGGCATGGCGGCGGCCATTGCGCTGCTTGCCAAGAACGCCACCAGCGGCGCGGCCCTGATGGACGGCACCGACAGCTACAATGTGGATGATGCCAGTGCCAAGATCCGCATCCCGTACGCCGTTTACACCGGCTGATAGACCCGATCAAGCAAACAGCAGGAAGATAGCTGCCTCTACGGGCGGCTATCTTCCTGCTTGAATCTGAGATTTTACGCGGAGGAGAGGCCGAATGGAGAACAACAACAGCGTTCTGCTCGAAATGAAAAATATCTGCAAGTCCTTCCCCGGCGTCAAGGCGCTCGACAATGTTTCGCTGACGGTAAAGCGCGGCACGGTGCATGCACTGATGGGGGAAAACGGGGCGGGCAAGTCCACCCTGATGAAGTGCCTGTTCGGCATTTACAGCAAGGACAGCGGGCAGATCCTGCTGAATGGGAAGGAAGTCAGCTTCAAAACCTCGAAAGAGGCGCTGGAACACGGCGTCGCCATGGTGCATCAGGAGTTGAACCAGGCACTCAAGCGCAATGTTATGGACAATATCTGGCTCGGCCGCTATCCCACGGTGGGGCCCTTCACGTCCGAAAAAAAGATGCTCGCTGATACGGCGGCGATTTTTGATGATTTGGGCATCCATGTGGACCCGCGCACCATTATGAGCACGATGCCCGTGGCCCAGCGCCAGATGGTGGAGATTGCCAAAGCTGTCTCGTACCATTCCGACGTCATCGTGTTCGACGAGCCCACCTCCTCGCTTACTGAGGAGGAAGTGGAGCACCTGTTCCGCATCATCAATATGCTGCGGGACCGCGGCTGCGGCATCATTTATATTTCCCACAAGATGGAGGAGATCCTGCGTATCTCCGACGAAGTGACCGTCATGCGCGATGGCGCGTGGGTCGCCACAGAGCCGGCGGCGGAAATGACGATGGAGCGCATCATCAAGCTGATGGTGGGCCGTGAGCTGACAAACCGCTTCCCGCCCAAGGACAACGAGATCGGCGGCGTGCTGCTGGAGGTGGAGGGCCTGACGGCCATGTATTCCAAGCTGCGCGATGTTTCCTTCAATGTACATAAGGGCGAGATCGTCGGCCTCGCCGGCCTGGACGGCTCCGGCCGCACCGAGGTGCTGGAAAATATTTTCGGCGTGGCTACCCGCAAAAGCGGAGTCATCCGCCTGCACGGCAAAGAGGTGAAGAACCGCCGTGCCCGCGACGCGATCAAAAACAAGTTCGCGCTGCTCACCGAGGAGCGGCGCGCCACGGGCATCTTTGGCATTTTGGACATTCAGGAGAATACCACCATCTCCAGCTTGAAGAAATATAAGGTAAAGGGCCTGTACCTCAGCAGAAAGAAGATGGAGGAGAGTACGGAGTGGTCCATTCGGGCCATGCGCATCAAAACGCCGTCTCAGGATACGAAGATCCGTTCGCTTTCGGGCGGCAACCAGCAGAAAGTCATCCTGGGCCGGTGGCTTCTGACAGACCCCGAGGTGCTGCTGCTGGACGAGCCCACCCGGGGCATTGACGTAGGTGCAAAGTACGAGATCTATCAGCTCATCATCAACCTCGCCAAAGAGGGCAAGGCCGTTATCATGGTGTCCTCGGAAATGCCGGAGCTTCTGGGCGTGTGCGACCGCATCCTTGTAATGTCCGGCGGGCGGCTCGCCGGAGAAGTGGATGCAAAGGCCACGACGCAGGAAGAGATCATGACGCTTGCCGCCAAATACGCATAAGGAGGAATCACTGTGGGAACGAATGCCAAACTGACCATCAAGCAGCGCTTGGAAAACTTCAAAGCCATGGAAAAGGAGGATAAGCGGCGCTGGTGGGGCGAGTTTTTCATTGATAATTCGCTCTATATCTTCCTTATTGCGGCCATCATCGGCATTGCCGTCTATAACCCGAACTTCGTGTCGATGAAATCCATCATCAACATCGTTTCGCTCTCGGCCGCGAATCTGCCCATTGCGCTGGGCATCGCGGGCGCGATCATTCTGACAGGCACCGACCTTTCGGCCGGGCGCGTTGTGGGCCTGACGGCTTGCGTGGCGGCTTCGCTGCTGCAGATGGCGGAGTACCCCAATAAGATGTTCCCGGGCATCGGCACTGTCCCCGTGCCCATCGTCATCTTGGCAGTCATTGCCATCGGCACGCTGGTGGGCGCTGTCAACGGCTTTTGTACGGCCAAGTTCAATCTGCACCCGTTCATTGTCACGCTGGCCACCCAGCTCATCGTGTACGGCACGCTGCTCATTTACCTGATGCAGGGCAACAACAATGGGCAGTCTATCTCCGGCTTGGATAAAAGTTATACCAATCTCATCACCGGGAGCATCCTTTCGGTGCCGGACGGCAAGGGCAATATGGTCCCCATCCCCAACTTTGTGTGGTATGCCATCGTGATCACCGTCGTGATGTGGTTCGTCTGGAACAAGACGACTTTCGGCAAGAACATGTTCGCCGTAGGCTCCAATCCCGAGGCTGCGAACGTCTCCGGCGTGAACGTCGCCGCCACCACCATTCTGGTTTTCACGCTGGCGGGCGTGATGTACGGCTTCACCGGCTTCATCGAGGGCGCGCGCATCGGCGCGAATACGGCAAACACCGGCTTGAACTATGAGCTGGACGCCATCGCGGCCTGCGTCATCGGCGGCGTCTCGTTCGTCGGCGGCATCGGCAAGATCCGCGGCGTCATCATCGGCGTGGTGCTGCTGCGCATTATCTTCGTGGGCCTCACGTTTATGAGTGTCTCGTCCAATCTGCAGTACATCATCAAGGGCCTGATCATCCTTGTGGCCTGCGCCATCGATATGCGCAAGTATCTGGTACGCAAGTGACCGGAGGGCGCCATGGAAGAAGAACACCGCTCGGAAGGCGCGCTCCGGGACACTGCGCCCGAGCCGCGGTACCGCGGCTCGAACAATATGTACCGCGGCGTGACGATATCCGTGAAGGCGCTGACCGGGGCGATTTTGGCTGGTCTGGCCGCGCTTGCGCTCGCCATCGTGTTTCTTGCGGGCAGCGGCGGATTCACCGTTACGTTTGAAACCGACGGCGGTTCCCAGGTGCCCGCGCAGACCTGCCGCTACGGCGAGCTGGTCCGGCGTCCCGAGGACCCCGTGAAAGAGGGATATGTCTTTGGCGGCTGGTATTGGGATGTGGAACGTGAGCACAGACCCTGGGATTTTGCGCAGGATACGGTGGAGGACAGCATGTACCTCTACGCGCGCTGGCAGCCCGTGCCGTAAATGCGGCGCCGCGCCGAATCAAAGCTTAAAGGGCCCTGTACGGTTTTCCGTATAGGGCCGCCGTGTTTTTCCGCTCTTATGCTTTCCTTAGAATTGCGCGTTAGGATACAGCTGCGGAAGCAAAAAGGAGTGGAGAAAACATGAAAAAACAAAATGGAATACGCGCCGTCCTGTGGACGGTCCTCATGCTGGCGGCCGTTCTGACGGGCTGCTGTGCCGATGGAGAGGACGCCTGCACGCTGGACCCAGCGAACCCGGCACGCTTTACCTGCGGCGGGGTGGAATATATTACGCTGCGGGAGGCTGTACCGCGTGATGCAGTGGGGCGCAAGCTGGGCGATATCCAGACACTGGCGGCGGTGGACGGGGAAGGGCGCGTCGTGGATACCTGCGGTGTGACGCTTTCCTTCTCTGCTTTGGCCCGGCTGGAGGAAAGGCTGCCGGAGGGCGGGCGCACCGTGCAGGTGCTGAACGTATGGGCGCTGCCCGGCACGACGGACGGCGCTGTGGCCGTGATGGTGGACGGCACATTCCGCCGCGCGGTACCCGCGGATGTACTGCCGCCGGAAGCGGAGGTCCTCAGCTTTGCACGGCAGGCCGGGGGATACGGGGAGGCCTTTGCGGTGATGCCGGAGGACTGCCGCAGGCTCACTTGCGGAGAGACAGTCTACCTTGTCACAGATACACCCGTTGCGCCGGAGGCGCAGGGCGCATATCTGGGCGTGCTTGCCCGCTCCTGCGTGTTCGATGCGGATACCGGGCGGGAACTGACGCGCGCGGAGCTGGAGCATATCGAACCGGTGCCGGGGCCGCTTTCCGCCCAGCGGCGGGAGAGCCGCGTGTACGGCGCGGTGTACGCGCTGGAGGGAACGGACAGCGGATCGGCTGTGGCGGTAGAGGTGGACGGCGCATTGCTGCGGGCCGAAGCGGAGCGGCGCGCGCCGGGCGCGTCCTGACGCTGCCATCCGGGCGGCCCTTTGCCGCATCCCTGCCGGAGGGCTGGCGCAAAAAAAGGCGCTCTCAACAGCCGGAATGGCTGCGGAGCGCCTTTTTTTGTTTTTCCGCGGGCCTATTTCCGTACAGGCGCAGGCCCGGTGCTCTCCCGGACGATCAGCTGCGGACGCAGCAGCACCTTGCTTACGGCAACACCGTTCATCAGACTGTCCAGCAGGCTGAACGCACTTTTGCCCAGCGCCAGCCTGTCCTGCCGGATGGTGGTAAGGGGCGGTTCGCAGCCGGCGGCCAGCGGAAGGTCGTCGTAGCCCATCACGCTCACGTCCCCGGGCACGCGCAGGCCCAGACGCCGCAGCTCGGCCAGCACCCCTCGGGCGATGCCGTCGCTGGCGCACAGGATGGCTGTCGCGCCCTGCGCAAGAAAATGCGGCACGTATTCGCGCGCACAGTTTTGTTCATAATACCCATAGGCCATCATCCGTTCGTCGGCGGAAAGCCCGCACAGCCAGGTGGCGTGCAGGAAAGCCAGCCGCCTTTCCTCAGACACCATTGAATCCCGCGTGCCGTTCAAAAAGGCGATTTTCCGATGTCCCAATCCGGCCAGATGCCGCACGCCGAGCTCCACGCCCTCCCAACTGTCGGTGCCCACATATCCGACGCTGGCGTTGGGAACGCAGTTGTCCAGCAGCACTGTGGGCGTGCCAGTGCCGGCCAGCGCACGCATGTATGCATCCTGCGGCGTCAGGCCGAGAATGAAGGCGCCGCCGTATCCGCCCTCCAGCAGCAGGCTGCCGTATTTGGTGCGCGCCTGCGCCTCGGGCGTGGTGGGCAGCACATCCACGGCCCATCCCCGTGCCGCGGCCGCCAGCCGGAACCCGGCCACGATCTCGTACCCGAACTGGCCGATGTTGGCGTATTCCATATTTTCCACCAGCACACACACCTTGGGCTGTGCCTGCCTGCGGGTACGCTTGGCCGCATAGCCCATTTCCACCGCCGTGTCCAGCACAAGCTGGCGGGTCTCTGCGCTCACGTCCGGCGCGCCGTTCAATCCTTTTGAAACCGTGCTCACCGCGATTCCCAGCCGTTGGGCAATGTCCCGGATCGTCACCAAGCGCTGCGCCTCCCTTCGTTGTCCGATATCCTGTTTAGTATAACCCGCACCGCCGCTCTTTGCAATGGGAGAGAAAGAATATTTTATTGAAATATCACAAAATACGCCTTGACGAAATCCGTATCCAATGCTAACATGGTGGTGTTCTACGAAAATTTGCGAAAATAAATTGCTTTTATCCCGCGGCGGCGGTTCAGGAAAGGAGTTTTTCCATGAAAAGAGATATTCAGATACTGACGGGGCAGGTGCTTGCGGCCGACTGCCGGAAAACCATTGCCCAGGCTACGCCCCGTGAGCTGTACAACGCGGTGTCCAAAGCAGCGCTGGACCTCGCTGCGGACGCATGGAAGCGCGCGCCGGGCAAGCGCGTGGCGTACCTTTCGGCGGAGTTTCTTGTGGGACGCCTCGTTTACGCCAATCTGCTGAACATGGGCCGCCTGGGCGAGGTGCAGCAGATGCTGCTGGACGCGGGTGTGGATGCGAACGTGTTTGAAGAGATCGAGGACGCGGCGCTGGGCAACGGCGGCCTGGGCCGCCTGGCCGCGTGCTTTTTGGATTCCGCCGCCACGCAGGGCGTGCCGCTGGACGGCTACGGCATCCGGTACCAGTACGGCCTGTTCAGGCAGTATTTTGAGGATGGCTTCCAGAAAGAGACCGCCGATGACTGGCAGCGCTTTGGAGATCCATGGAGCGTTCGCCGGGAGGAGGATGCCGTCACTGTGCAGTTCGGCGGGCAGGCCGTGCGCGCCGTGCCTTACGACACGCCTGTCATCGGCTACGGAATGAAAACCGTCAATACACTGCGTCTGTGGCAGGCCGAGCCGTTCCAGGCATTCGATTTCAATTTGTTCAACGCCCAGAAATATGCCGCTGCCGTGCGCGAGCGGGACGCCGCCGAAGATATCAGCCGTGTGCTGTACCCCAACGACGACACCGACGCAGGCAAGCGCCTGCGCCTCAAGCAGCAGTATTTCTTCTCCAGCGCGTCGCTGCAGGACATGGTGCGTGCTTACCGCGCGGCCCATGGCGGGGATTTCACCCATTTTGCCGACGCATACGCGGTACAGCTCAACGATACCCACCCCACAGTGGCCATTCCCGAGCTGCTGCGCCTGTTGGTGGAAGAGGCGGGCATGCGTTTTGCCGACGCAGTACAGGTGGCCCACGATACCTTTGCCTACACCAACCACACCATTATGCCCGAGGCGCTGGAAAAATGGGATCAGAAGCTGTTCCGCGGCGTGCTGCCCCGGGTGTATCCGTATGTGAAAAAGCTGGACGCGCTGCTGCGCCGCACGCTGGAGCAGAGGGGCGTGCCCATGGGCGAGGTGTCCCGCTATGCCATCCTGGAGGACGGCATGGTGCATATGGCGCGTATGGCCATTTTTGCCACCCACTCCACCAACGGTGTGGCGCGCCTGCACACTGAGATATTGAAGGACACCGCTCTGCACGAATGGTACGAGCTGTATCCCGAGCGGTTCAACAACAAGACCAACGGCGTTACCCAACGGCGCTGGCTGGCGCTGGCAAACCCGGAACTGGCGGCGCTGCTGCACGACGCTGTTGGCGACGGCTGGCTGACAGACCTCTCCCAGCTCAAGCGGCTGGAGCCCTGCGCGGACGACCCTGCATTTCTGGCGCGTTTCATGGACGTCAAGCGGGAGAAAAAACGGCAGCTCGCGGCGTATGTGGAAAAGCACGAGGGCGTGCGGCTTCGCGCAGACTTCCTGCTGGATGTGCAGGTAAAGCGCCTGCATGAGTATAAGCGCCAGCTTCTGAACGCTTTTTCCATTCTGGACACATACTATGGCCTGAAGGAGGGGCGCATCTCCCGCGCGGATTTCGCGCCCACCGTCTACCTGTTCGGAGCAAAAGCCGCGCCGGGCTATGTGCGGGCCAAGGGCATCATCAAGTATATCAACGAGCTGGCGGAACTGGTGAACGGCGATGCGGACGTGAACGGCCTGATGCAGGTGGTGTTTGTCCAGAACTACAACGTCAGCTATGCGGAAAAGATTATCCCGGCGGCGGATGTGTCCGAACAGATCTCCACGGCCGGCACGGAGGCGTCCGGCACCAGCAACATGAAGTTCATGCTGAACGGCGCGGTGACGCTGGGCACACTGGACGGCGCAAACATCGAGATCGCAGAGCAGGCCGGCGCGGAGAACGAATATATCTTCGGCGCCCGCGCCGATGAGATCGCGCGTCTGCAGAAGGACGGCTACGACCCGAACGCCGTCCTCGCGGCGGAGCCGCGCGCAAAGCGCGTGGTGGAAAGCCTGGTGGACGGCACATTTTCCGACGGCGGCACAGGCATGTTCCGCGAACTGTATGCCTCCCTCACCGAAGGCGCAAGCTGGCACAAGCCCGACCACTACTTCCTGATGCGGGATTTTATCGAGTACTGCGACGCGCGCCTGGCTGTCAACCGGGACTATCGCGACGCGCGGGCTTTCGCGGCAAAGTGTGTGCGCAATGTGGCAAACGCGGGCGTGTTTTCGTCCGACCGTACGATTCTGGAATATGCGCGGGACATCTGGCACGTGTAAACGCATGGGATAAAGCAAAACGGCATGGAGCAAAAGTTCCATGCCGTTTTTTTATGCCTTCAGCATCCGCCAGAGTGTGGTGCGGCTGATGCCAAGGCTCTGCGCCGCACGGCTTTGGTTGTCACCGCTTTTTTCCAATACCATTCGGACGATCTCCCGCTCGATGAGGGCCAGCGGTTGGGAGAGGTCGAGAGAGGCGGCGGGAGAGGCCGCCGTATCCGCGTCGGCGGGCGCAAGGGAAAGCTCCGCCTGCAGGGCGGCCTGAACGTCCGACAGCCGGATTTGTGCATCCGTGCACAGTTCCGTCAGCCGTTCCATCACGCGGTGGAACTGCAGATAGTTCTGCGTCCACGGATACTGGCGCAGCAGCGTAAGCGCATCCGCGTCGATGCCGCGCCACTGCCTGCCGGTGTCTATCGTATGGCGGTCCAGATACAGGCTGAACGCGGTTTCCACCTGCGCGGGTTGGGCGTGCAGGGAGGAAAGGCAGAGGGGAAAGCAAGACAGGCGGTTGATGAATTCCATTGCCGCTCCGCTGATGCGCCCGTCACCGGCTTCCACACGCGAAAAAATCAGCTGGTTGTGCTTCGCGGTCTGTCCCTCCAGCAGAAAGGCCAGAAGCTGGCGCCACTGCGTATCGTCCAACGCGTTCAGGTTTTGGAAATACAGCGTGTTTTCCGTATCGCAAAGCGGAGAGCTGTGGTGTCCCAGCAGATAATTCCAGGTTTTACGGCTCAGCAGGTTACAGTCGATCTGAATAAAAGGGTGGCTGCGACGCGCGCTGCGCAGGTAGATTGTGCGCGCCAGATATTCCTTCCCTGTTCCGGCGGCGCCGAACAGAAACACCGGTGCGCGTCCTGCCGCCGCCTGCAGGATGCTTTGATGATATTGGGCGGTGAGGCCGGTGATGTTATAGATACCGGCGGAGCACGCCTCCTCCAATTGGCTGCAGTTATAGTAGCTGATGCCGTATTTGTCCCCGGCGACAGGGGGTGTGGAAGCGAGAAAATAAAAGGCGGTATAGGCCTCTCCGTCGGAGGGAAGCTGCATCGCTTCAATGTTGTACAGCAGCCCGCGGAACTGCTGCATGACCTTGATGCGTCCCGCGGCGGCCACGCTCTCGATTTTTTCGCGCAGCATGTCCAGCAGCTCTGCGGAGGCGTCCTCCAGCGTGGAAAAAACCAGCTTGCCCGCACGGGTGAATACTACGGTCTGGCTGGTGCGTTTGTGCAGGAGCTGGCGCAGGAACTGGTTTTCGCTGCGCAGCTGGCGGTTGGCGCTGCAGAAAAAAACAGCCTGGTCGAACGCGGCGCGGATGCTTTCGGCGCTGGAGGTGATAAGGAAAGCGTTGACGTCCATCTCCTTGGCGGCGGTGTAGGTGACCATATCGCACAGGACCGAGGCATATTCCTCCCGCCGCAGGTATTGCAGCGTGGTAACGGCCTGGCTGGAGGATTGTATGGTAAATACGTCCAACTGGTATGGCAGCAGCGTCCGCAGGATGCCCATATCCTGTGTGATGTTGGAATATCCCACAATGGCCACTCGCCCCTCGTGAATGTTGGCGCGCTGAAGCGTGCACAGGACATCGTACACGGTGGTGCCGATCTCGATGACCGGCAGCGAAACGGATTGTTTCAGCAGTCTGGCCGTGCCGCCCCGGGAGATGATCACATCAAAATTTGCGTGGAAGCCTTTCTGCGCGAGCTCCAGCCCTTTGGCCAGATCGCCCACGCTGATGGTCAGCTCCAGGCCGTCGTATTCTTTCGCGGTCTCTGTTAAAAGCGGCACCATCCCGGGATAGGGCGAGATCGCCAGTACTTTGATGGATGGCATTTTCTTTCATCTCTCTTTTGTTTAAAAATGAAACACATTTTTGCTTTATTATAGCGAATTCACAAAGAAAACACAACAAATTTTCTTAAGTGTTTCATAATAAAACGATTTGCGGAGGGATTCTGCATACCAGCATAAAAAATACGCCTGTATAATGAAAATGACGAAAGGTCCGCCGGACAGGGATAAGAGGAGAGCCTATGATACATTTATTTGTAATTGCGGATGATTTTACAGGCGCGCTGGATACAGGCGTACAGTTTGCCTCCTATGGAGCGGCCACGAAGGTCGTTGTGGGGACAGGCCTGCAGGCACTGGAGGCAGACGCGCAAACACAGGTGCTCGTGGTGGATGCCGAGACACGCCACCTTCCGGCGGCGCAGGCATATGATACGGTCTACCGCCTGGTGCGCTGGGCAAAGGAAAAAAAGATCGGATGCATCTATAAAAAGACAGATTCCGCGCTGCGCGGGAATATCGGGGCAGAGCTTTCCGCCGCGCTGGCAGCGGATGGAGGCGACAGGCTCCATTTCGTGCCCGCCTTCCCGAATCTGGACCGCGTCACCCGCGGCGGCGTACACTACATCGGCGGCGTGCCCGTTGCCCAAAGTGTGTTTGGAAAGGACCCCTTTGAGCCGGTGACGCATTCCCGTGTGGAGGATATTCTGCATGAACAGACGGATACACTGTGCGCCTATATCCCCGGCGGCGGTTCCGCAGAGGGCAAAGCAGGCGTGCTGGTCTATGAAGCTCAGACGAACCGGGATATGGCACAGATCGCCGACCGGCTGGCGGCCCGGAGCGAGACCGGACTGCTGGCCGGCTGCGCGGGCTTTGCATCCGTGCTGCCGCGGCTGTTGCAGCTGTCCTGCCGGGACACCGCGCCGCTGCCGCTCTGCGGCCGTCTGCTCGCGGTCTGCGGCAGCATCAACCCGGTCTCGCTGGAGCAGTGCGCGCAGGCCGAGGCGCAGGGAGCGCCCCGCTTCAGCCTCACGCCGGAGCAGAAGCTCTCGCGGGACTGGGCGGCCGGCGCACAGGCGGGCGAAATGCTGGGAGCTGTGTTACGGGCCTGTTCGCAGGAGCCGGTGGTGGTGCTGGACACAGGCGGCGCGGTGGAGAACGCGGGCGCGGACAAAACCGCAGACCGCATCCAGATCGCCAATACGCTGGGCGCGCTGCTCAAGCGTCTGCTGGACGACGGGCTGGAGAGCACGGTGCTGATCATGGGCGGTGATTGTCTTTTGGGCCTGATGCGCCAGCTGGATGTAACGGAGATCATGCCTCTGTGCGAAGTCGCGCCGGGCGTGGTGCTGTCGCAGTTCACCTATGGCGGACGGCAATGGAACCTTGTTTCCAAATCCGGTGGGTTTGGAGCAAAGACACTGTTTTATGACCTGCAAAACATTCTGGAACGATGGAAAAAGGAACTGCCCGCGGTGTGACGGGGCATGCAGCCTTTCGGACAGGAAAAAAGGAGAAGATAAAATGCGTATCGCCTGGGAAGGACGGGAGCTGTACTGCCATATCTCAACAAAAGCAGGCTTTGACCCGGTAAAAACACTTTATGTCTGCGCTCCGGGCGCGGATGCGGCAAGCTATGAAGCCGCCGCACGTTTTGCGCAGGCATCCGGCTGGCGGGAAATCGCAGAGCAGGACGGGGCGGTACTGGTGCTCCCCATCGTACCGCACGGCTGGCGGGCGGAGGACGCGGGGCTGCTGATGGAGATCTACCGCGGCACGCGCGGCAGCTTTCCGACCCAAAGCGGGAAAAGCCTGTATGGGCGCGGCGGCTATTTGTGGTGTTGGGAAACACTGATCTATGCGGTGGGATATGAGGACGGCGCCTCTTTCCTGGGCGATGCCTCGGCTGCCTGTCCAAGCTTTTTTGCTGCGGCGGCGCTCGTGGGCGGCGTGCCGCAGGATTATACGCCCGGGGAGCGTCCTTCCAGCCACTGGCTCGTGGAAAATGTGAGCGCGGATTATAAAACCCTGAACCGGGAGTTGCCCGTCTGCCTCTGGCTGATGGTGCGTGAACGGCAGGAGGCGGACGCGGCTGTCCGCTATTTCAACCGGAGCAACGGCGCGCAGGGGCCGGGCTGTGAAGAAATGTTTGATGATATTTCCGCGACGGTCTACCGGGCGCCGGATGGCGGAGCGGCGCAGGTACGGATTTCGACCGGAACCTTCGGCCCGGAGCCTGCGCTGGCGCGCACGGTTTTTTCACAGCTTTTTGAACGCGTCATCCGCTGGAAAAACGGCCCGGATGGAAAGCTGACGCCTTTCATGAGCCGTGCGGACTTTTATGCGTCCCCGCGCTTTGCGCTGGATTCTGTTGTGTACGGGGGCCGCAGCTACGGCTTTTTCGTTCATGTGCCGGAAGGGCTGACGGCGGAGCAGGCCAGGGGCCTGCCGCTGGTGTTCAGCGTACATGGCCGGGGCGAACCGGCCTGGATGTTCGCGGAGAAAAACGGCTGGGACAGGCTGGCGGACGAGACCGGCGCGTTTCTGCTGGCCGTGCCGGACTCTCCGGAAAACATCTGGTTTCTGGAACGCGACGGCGGTGTATTCGCCCGGATGATCGACAGGCTCCACAGCCGTTACGGCATCGACCGGGAGCGCGTTTATCTGACGGGCTTTTCCAACGGAGGCATGATGACACGGGAGGCGGGCACGCGGTATCCGCAGCTTTTCGCGGCTTTATCACCCTGGAATGCACCGCCTGCCGAGACCTGGCCCGGCTTTGCGGAAGGCGGGTGGCAGATGCCGTGCTTCATCTATCTGGGTGACAACGACCCCGTCGCGCGGGGCACGGAAGAACCGCTGCTGGAGCAGATGCTCCGGGCAAACTGTTGTGCGGCTGTGCGGACGGCCGGGGGCTTTGTGCCGGATGCGATATACAACGGCGAAAACCATTACACTGCCGCGCGTGGGTATACCGAGGGCGAACGCTTTGGCACAGCGGTCTACCGGGACACGCAGGGCGTACCGCGCGTATGTGTGACAGTGATGAAAAATATGCCCCACGGAGCGATCCACGATGAGAGCCGGGCGGCATGGGAATTTATGAGACGGTATCGGAGGCCGGGAAACGGAAAGGCTGTGGAAACGGTGCCGCATACAGAGAGCACAGAAACAGAATGCGCAAAACAAAAGGAGGAGCGACTGAAGTGAACGATACGATGAACGAGATCACAGCATTTTCTCCCTTCGGAGGACGTCTGGTGCTGGAGGAGGTCAAAGGTGCGCAGGAACGCGCGAATGTGCCGGAGAACAGCATCGAGACGAAGGCGGGCGATGACCGCAGCATGTACGTCTATGTGCCGGCTTCCGGCTGCCCGGACGCGAAACAGACGCAGGTCGTCATGTTTCTGCGGGATGGCGCGGACGAAGCCTCCGCCCAGGCGGCCATGAAGGAATATGGTTTGGACGCGCTGGCGGAAAAGGAGCATTTTGTGCTGGCCTTCCCCAATCCGCGGCAAAGCGGCTGGAGCGAAAGGGACGCGGAAGACATGGACTATCTCTCCCGCTGCTTTATGGCCCTGCCGCAGGGCAAGGGAAAGGTCGGCGGGTTCATCGGAATGATCTTCTATATCGGCGGTTCTCCGTCAGCCGGCGCACTGCTGCTTGCGATGAGCGCGCGAAGGCCCCTGAATGTGGCGGGCGTGCTGCTCTCGGAGCTCCCTGCGGATTACAGCATCCCGCAGGACGGCATGAACGCGCCGCAGGTGGCTTATCTCTGCGGCGGAGCCGCCCGCGCCGCAGATTATTTTGGAAAGGTGAACGGAGTGACGGGAGCGGACGCCCGGCCGCTGGAGCACGCGGTGCTTTACACCAGCCCCGTAAACCCAAATGTGCGGCACATCGTGTCCGAGTTGCCGTTCAGCGCGCAGGAAGCGGTCCGTGCATGGGACATGCTGTTCTGCAAAGCGAGGCGCTGGTCCAACGACACCTATGGGACATATCAAAAGCGCACGGATTTTACGGCCCGCGGCTTTGTGGCACACGTCAACGACCCGGGCCTCGGCGTGAACGAAGGCTTTGCCCATACCTGGTACGAATATGTACCGCCCCGTCTGCGCGGCAGCAAAGAAAAAGCGCCGCTGGTGTTTTATTTTCACGGCATCGGCTGCGTGCCGCTGTACGGCGCGGAGCAGAGCGGCTGGCACGATATCGCCGACAGGGAAAACTTTATCGTCGTATATCCCAAGCCCGCCCGCAACAAGGCGTGGAACATCTGGGATGAGCCGGGCATGCCCAGCGACCAGGCCTTTGTGCTGGCGTTGCTGGAGCATATGAAGCGGACCTATGCCATTGATGAAAGCCGCGTGTACATCTCCGGTTTTTCCATGGGCGGCATGATGACCAACGCTCTGGCATGTGCATATCCCGAGCTGTTTGCGGCGGCAGCCCCTTGCAACGGATTCAATTCCGGCTATCTGGTCCCGGCGTCGGAAATGTGGACGATGCTGCGGAAAATGCCCACCGGCCGCGGTTTGCCGGACGGCCCTTCCGAACCGGTCACCCGTACACGTGTACGGGCGGATGCGAAAAAGGCTGCCTTTGCCTACCGTATGCCCCTCATCCAGAGTTCGGGCCTGCTGGACGGCACATGGCCCGCCGCGCAGGACGATCCCTTCAAGCGGTTGGCTTCTTTTGATTACTGGAAAACGTACAACAATATTCCCCTCACGCCTTACGAGCCTGCCGCCGCGTGTGAATCCGGCCTGACGGCCGACGAGACGTTTTATGACTGTGCGGACGGGCGCTTCCTTCACCACCGTTGGTTCAGCCGCGATGAAGGAAAGCCCGCGCTGTTTGAAGTTGTGCTCGCAAAGCGTATGCCCCACGCGCTGGACCTGCGCCAGCTGGAGCTTGCCTGGCAGTTTATGAAAAGGTTCTCACGCGGGAAGGACGGTTCTCTGCACATCGACCCGTAACGCGCCCGCTGCGAAACGGCCGGACGCTTTGAGACCACAGCAGATGGGAGGAATGGAAAAGAAAAGACGGGAGTGGAAAATGGTATCTGCATATTGGAAAACACGGCAAAAGCGAATAGAATGAAGGAGTGAATCACAAATGACAATTCAAATGATCATTACATTGGCAATCGTGATCGGCATGATCGTCATGATCATGTCGGACAAATTTGCCTTCGGCGCACCGCCGCTGATCGCCTGCGTTCTTCTGGTACTGACGGGCTGCGCCACCATGTCCGAGGCCTTTGCGGGCTTTGTGGACAAAAATGTCATCATGATCGCCGGCTTTATGGTGGTCATGGCGGCGTTGGAAAAAACCAGCCTCATCGACAAGGTCAAGGCAACGATGTTCAATATGGCCAGCAAGGGCGGATATCGCAACTACATCCTGTTGCTGATCGTTGTCATGCTGGGGGCCAGCGTGATGAGCGGTACAGGCTATTATGTATTGGTGCTGAGCTTGGTATCCACTATCCCCTACAATAAAAATCTGCCTATTTCAAAAATCTTTATGCCCTTGGGCTATGCCACTTACAACCCCATCGTACCTGTGAATATGGCGTTTTACGTGGGCTTGGTGGCCTCTCTGCTGGAGAGTTCCGGCGTCACAGGCACCGCAGTGCCGCTGCTGGTATATTCCGGCATCAAGCTTGTCAGTTCTATCGCGTTTTTGGTGTGGGCGGTTATCGGTTACCGCTTCCTGCCGGACCACCCCATTGCCGAAGCGGGCGCGCAGGCTTCCGAACAAAAGTCAGAGGGCGAAAAGCTGTCCAGGTGGAAAGAAATCGTTGTGTATATTGCTTTCGTGGTCAACTTCGTAGCCATGATCTTCCTGGATAAGCTGGGGGAGCCGGGCTATGCCATCCCCGGCGTCATTGCCGCCGTACTGTTCGTTTTGGGCATCCTCAATTTCAAGGAAGTGCGCAACAATATTGCCTCTCCGCTGATTCTTATGATGGCCGGCGTCATCGGCGTGGCCGGCGCCCTGGCGAACTCCGGCTTCACCGCCATGGTGGGTGACGCGGTGGCCGGCGCTTTGGGTACCAGTGTCAGCCCATTTGTCATCGTATTGGTGTTCACACTGCTCACCAGCCTGAGCGCTACGTTCACGGGCGCCAGCTTCGGTTCCCTGTTCGTATTTGCGCCCATCGCCATCTCCGCTTGCGTCAGCATGGGGTTGGATCCTACGGCTGTGGCTGTGGCTTGTGTCACCGCCGCTTGGATCAACTGGATCATGCCCATCGACGGTATGCCTGCTATGATTCTTGGCATGGGCAAATACAAGCTGGTTGATTTCTGGAAGTTCACTCTGCCGTTGTACGTCATCCAGATTCTGGTGCTGTGCGGGGCCTGCGTGATTGTATTCCCCATGTAATAACCTGCGGTCGGCGGCGGAACATGCCGCCGGCCCTTTTCGGAGAGAGATGATACGCCATGAATACACTGAGTAATTTGAAGATGCCGCGCGCCGTCTGCTGCGGCGAGGGCGCGCTGAAAAAGATGCCGGAGATCCTTCAGGCGGCGTCTGTGAAAAAAGCGGCTGTCTTTACAGATAAGGGGATCCGCAGCGCCGGCCTGCTGGACCCCGTGCTGGAGCAGCTTCAAAAGGCACAGGCGGCATTCTGTGTGCTGGATGACCTGCCGCCGGAGCCGAGCTGCGGCCAGGTCCAGAAGCTGGTGGATGCCTGCCGGGCCGAGGGCGCGGATATGATTCTGGCCGTGGGCGGCGGCAGCGTGATGGATACCGCCAAGCTGTCCGGTGTGCTTTTGGACGGCAGCTCGACCGTGCACGACCTGCTGGAAGCGCCCGGCCGCGCAAAAAAATGCTGTCCCACGCTGATGATCCCCACAACGGCGGGCACGGGCAGCGAAGCCACGCCCAACGCCATCGTAGCCGTGCCGGAGCAGGAGCTGAAGGTGGGCATCGTCAGCGACGCGATGATCGCGGACAATGTTCTGCTGGACCCGCTGATGATCAAAAATCTGCCCCGGAAAATTGCGGCGGCCACAGGTGTGGACGCTTTGGCGCACGCCATCGAATGTTACACAAGCAATAAGGCGAATCCCATCAGCGATACTTTTGCGCTGGAAGCGCTGGATATGATTTTGAACAACATCCTGCCTGCGTGTGACAGTGCGGACGCGGTATCGCAAAAATCAGCCATGCAGCTCGCAAGCTTTTACGCGGGCGTGGCCATCACTGCCAGCGGCACAACGGCCGTCCATGCGCTCAGCTACCCTCTGGGCGGAAAATATCATATCGCCCACGGCGTATCCAACGCCATTCTGCTTGCGCCTGTGATGCGCTTCAACGCGCCTGCCTGCCCGGAACGCTTCGCCGCCGCGTATGACCGTTGCGTACATGGAGAAAAAACCTGCGTGACGCAGGAGGAAAAAACGGAGTTTATGCTGCGTTGGCTGGAGAAGATCGTCCGGCATCTGGAGATACCCACAAGCCTTTCGGCATTCGGTGTGCCTGCGTCGGATCTGGAGACGCTGGTGGCGGCCGGCATGCAGGTGACACGGCTTCTGAACAACAATCTGCGCCCGGTGACGGCGGACGACGCCCGCGCGCTGTACCGCCGGATCCTCTGACATCGGAAAGGACGGAAAAACATGAATAGAATCGAGATCAAGGGCATCATCCCGCCCATCATTACGCCGATGCACGCGGATGAAAGTATCAATACCGCCGAGCTGCGCCGCCAGGTGGACCGCCAGATCGAAAACGGCGTGCATGCGCTGTTCTGCTTTGGCACCAATGGCGAGGGATATATTCTGGACGGCAGGGAAAAACAGCTCGTGCTGGAGACGGTCATTGAGCAGGCGAACGGCCGCGTGCCGGTGTACGCGGGCACAGGCTGCGTTTCCACACGGGAGACCATTGCACAGTCCCGCATGGCCAGAGACGCGGGAGCGGATGTGCTGAGTATTATTACGCCCAGCTTTGCGGCGGCCAGCCAACAGGAGCTGTACGACCACTACCGTGCCGTGGCTGAAGCCGTGGATATTCCCATCGTGCTGTACAATATCCCGGCACGTACAGGAAATGCTCTTGCGCCCGAGACGGTAGCACGCCTTTCCCGGATCGAAAACATCGTCGGTGCAAAGGATTCCTCGGGAAACTGGGATAATATGAAAGCTTATCTGGATGGCACCCGGGGCAGCGGCTTTGCAGTGCTTTCCGGCAACGACGGCCTGATCCTGGACTGCCTGAAGAACGGTGGCCGGGGCGGCGTGGCGGGCTGTGCCAATGTTTACCCCCGCACCATGGCGTCTATTTATGATTGTTTTGCCGCGGGCGATTTGGAAAAAGCGCAGGAATATCAGGCGAGCATCGCGTCCTTCCGCGCATGCTTCAAATACGGCAACCCGAATACGGTCGTCAAAACAGCCGTGGCGCTGCTGGGCTACGACGTGGGAAAATGCCGCGCACCGTTCAACCAGCTCCCGGAAGAAGGCGTTGCCGCGCTGCGGCAGGTGCTTCGTGAGAATGCGGAAAAGGGGATGCACTGACCCATGAACAACACGGAAATAAGGCGGCCGGTCATCGGCATCACGATGGGCGACCCCGCGGGCAACGGGCCGGAGCTGTGTGTGCAGGCCCTGCTCCACAAAGCGATCTATGAGGAATGCCGGCCGCTTATCGTGGGGGATGCAAACGTTATCGAAAAAGCGGCTGTGCTGCTGGGCCATCCGGAGCTGACCGTGCACCGCGTGGACAGCGTGGAGCAGGCGGCTTTCACCTGGGGGATCATCGACGTTTACCATCTGGACCTTGTGGACCTGGCGCGGTTTGAATACGGAAAAGTGTCCGCGATGTGCGGGCGCGCGGCGTTTGAGTGCGTGCGGAAAGTCATTGAACTGGCACTGGACGACGAGGTGGATGCCACCTGCACCAACGCTCTGAACAAAGAGGCCATGAACTTGGCTCTCGCGCCCGAGGGCATGCACTTTGACGGCCATACGGAAATCTATGCCCACTATACTCACACCGAGAAATATACGATGCTGCTGGCGCACCACGATCTGCGTGTGGTACATGTTTCCACGCATTGCTCGCTGCGGGAAGCGTGCGACCGTGTGAAAAAGCAGCGTGTACTGGATGTCATTCATATCGCGGACAGCGCATGCAGAAGCTTCGGAATCCCACGCCCGCGAATCGCCGTGGCAGGGCTCAACCCTCATGCGGGAGAAAACGGCCTGTTCGGCAGGGAGGAGCTGGACGAGATTATCCCGGCGATCCGTGCCGCGCAGGACGAGGGACTGTGTGTGGACGGCCCTGTGCCGCCGGACAGTTTGTTCCCCAAGGCGCTGGGCGGCTGGTATGACATCGTTGTGGCCATGTACCACGACCAGGGGCACATTCCGCTCAAAACCGTCGGCTTTGTATATGACAGGGAAAAACAGGCGTGGAAGGCTGTCGAAGGAGTAAACATTACACTGGGGCTGCCCATCATACGTACCTCGGTGGACCACGGAACGGGTTTCGACCAGGCAGGCAAAGGCACTTCGAATGAATTGAGCCTGCTCAACGCCATTCAATATGCCGTCACGATGGCCCGCAACCGCAACATCAAAGAGTGAGGGGAAGAAAACCATGAAATATCCATGTTTGCCCGGCCTGACACCGGACGGCACCGTTTATCAGAATTCTGCAATGGGGACGGTGGAGGCCATGCTGCCCCCCGGGCCCTGGGCTACGGCGCATGCGCCCGCCTTGCTGGAAACTCCGGACGGCAGTTTGCTGTGCGCCTGGTTTGCCGGCAGCTTTGAAGGCAGCGGCGATGTGAGCATCGTTTGCGCCCGCCTGCCCAAAGGAGCCGCACGATGGGAAGCTCCAGTACAAGTGTCCCATGATGAAAAACGCAGTGAGCAGAATCCCTCGCTGTTTCTCGCGCCGGACGGCGCTGTATGGGCGGTTTATACCGCCCAGCTGGACCGTGTGCCCGGCAAGGATAATATGCAGTTCACGTCTGTCATCCGCCGGCAGAAAAGTACGGACGGCGGCCGTACCTGGGGCGAACCGGATGTGCTGTTTGCCCGGGAGGGAAGCTTCTGCCGCCAGCCCATCCAGGTGCTTGCAAGTGGGCGCTGGATATTCGCAAACTGGCTGTGCAGCGACAGCGCATCCGGTCTGGCCGGAGACCCGACGGCGTTTCAGATCTCCGACGATCAGGGCTGTACCTGGCGCACTGTAGAGATGCCGGGCAGCAACGGCCGTGTACATGCCAATGTGGTGGAGCTTGCGCCGGGACGCCTCGCGGCGTTCATGCGGAGCCGTGCGGCAGATTTCATTTATCGCAGTGAATCGCTGGACGACGGCAATACGTGGAGCGAACCGGTGCCCACGGTCCTGCCCAATAACAACTCCAGCATCAGCGCCGTCAAGCTGCAAAGTGGACGCATTGCCGTTGCCTATAACCCCACCCATACGCCTGCGCCGCAGCCAGGTGTGGCAGCCTGGCCCGGCCTTCGCTGCCCGGTTGCGGTGGCCCTCAGCGAGGACGGCGGCCTTACATGGCCGATGATTCGCCATATGGAGCTGGGAGAGGGTTTTGTAGGGTCAGAAAACAGTACCAACAACCGCCAGTATGAGTACCCGTATCTGATGCAGGCTTCGGACGGCAGGCTGCATCTGGCGTTCGCGTATCAGAATCGCCGCGGTGTAAAATGGATGACGTTTTCGGAGCAGGATGTTATGGGTGAAAAGCGTGAAACTGTAGGCGTGTACAACCCGACAGCCGCCAGGGTATAGTGCGTTTTACAGGCGGAAAGCCCGAAAGCGCGCTGCCGCGGAGCGAAGCGGTTTCACGGCAGTGCGTGCCATTTCAGCAACACGCAAAAATACGGTAAATTTTTTTCAAAAGCATGTTGACAAGAAGAATGTTTCATGATAAAATCTAACATGCTGATTCGGAAACGAACAGCAGAAAAAGCGTGATCATGGGGCGACTCATGTTCACATATATGCGGATGTGGCGGAACTGGCAGACGCGCTAGATTCAGGTAATGAAACCTCAGGGAACATTACAAGGAGATAGAAAAAAGCCCCGCTCTCGGAGTTACAGGTTTCCCCTTCGAGTAAAAAGGAAAAAAGGAAGCAGAAAAGGCGTGATCACGAGGTGACTCGTGTTCACATATATGCGGATGTGGCGGAACTGGCAGACGCGCTAGATTCAGGTTCTAGTGAAGGCAACTTCATGTGGGTTCAAGTCCCTTCATCCGCACCAAGTTCATGCGACAAAAAAGATATCAGTCGGTTTTGTCGCATAAAATCAAGGGAAAACGGGCTTTTTAGGAATAATTCCTAAAAGCCCGTTT